>CAZOAP010000052.1:0-15685 GCA_964577645.1 uncultured Ignavibacteriales bacterium | reverse complement strand
CTCCAACTCCCGGTAACTGCATAAGGTCTGCAGGGAGTGCAGTATTTATATTTATTTTCTGGCTACGCAGTAAAGGTTTCTTTTCTTTGGTATCACTTTCAAGCTTCAAGCCCAGGCTATCTGCTAAAGCTGTTATTTCATTTGCTCTTCTCAGCTGAAGGCTGTCTGCTGACGTACTTTTGAGTTCATCAAAAGAGCTTTTTAATTTGCTCTCAAAATTCTTATCAGCTTCACTGTAGTCGTATTCATTGGGTTTTTTCCAGCCGGAATATTTTAATACCACGCCTGCCGAAAAAGTTAAAAGCAAAAAGCTGATTATAGTAAGCTCTTTGCCTGTAAGCCGGGTTTTAGCAAGCAGTTTTTTCACCAAAGGTAAAATTTAAGCTTTACGAAAATGAATCTTTTACTTTACTGAAAAATCCTTTTTGCTTAGCGTCAGTTCCTTTTCCTTTAGGCTTTAAGTGTTCTGATCTTGAAAGCTCCTTGAACATCTCTTTTTCTTTTGAGGTAAGCTTGTTTGGAATATATATATTTATATGAACAAGCTGGTCGCCCTTGCCTGAGTGATTAAGATGTTTAATTCCTTTATCCCGTAACCTTAATATTTTGCCGGGCTGTGTGCCTGCATCAATTTTCATCATCACTGTTCCTCCAAGCACAGGAATTTCGGTTTCTGTGCCTAATATTGCATCGGTAACGCTGATGGTATGCTCGTAATGGATATCATCCTGCTCACGGATAAAATACTTATGCTCAATTTCTTCAATAAGTATTATCAGGTCACCTGAGGAGCCGCCCCTAATGCCTGAATCACCTTCACCCCTTAAAGGAATATAGTTGCCTGTAGAAACACCTGCCGGTACATTTATCTTTAAAGTTGCCTCATTTTTTTGCCTGCCTTCACCGCTGCAGTGGGGACACTTTTCTTTTATAACTCTGCCCTCGCCGTTGCATGTGGGGCATACCTGAACATTTATGAACTGTCCGAACATTGAGCGTGATACATGCCTAACCTCTCCGCTTCCGTTACAGGTTGTGCATTCTGAAGTCCCTGAGCCTGATTTAGCACCGGAGCCGTGGCAGTGTTCACATTTTTCATACCGTTTAACTTTTACGGTTTTTTCTGCACCTGTGGCAATTTCCTCTAAGGTAAGGCGCATATTTATTTTGTGGTCATTACCCTGGATCCCCTGCTGTTTATGCCTGCCGCTGTGACGCCTGCTGCCACCCTGCCCGAAAATCTCATCAAAAATGCTTCCGCCGCCGAATATATCGCTGAAGTGTGTAAAAATATCATTAACATTACCGAATCCCTGGTCAAATCCGCCTCCGCGCATACCGGCATGTCCAAACTGGTCATACCTTGCTTTTTTATTGGGGTCGCTTAGTACTTCATAAGCTTCGGCTGCTTCTTTGAATTTTTCCTCAGCTTCTGTATCGCCCGGGTTCCTGTCAGGATGGTATTTCATAGCCATCTTGCGGTAAGCTGTTTTGATATCTATTTCTGTTGAAGTTTTTTGAATCCCTAATATTTCGTAATAATCTCTTTTTGTTGACATACTTATTCCGGTTTAGATGATACTACAACTTTTGCGTGTCTTAAAACCTTATCTTTTAAAAAATATCCTTTTTCAACTGTTGTTAAGATTGTTTCAGGATCTTTTGTTTCATCAGGCTGCTGCAGTATAGCTTCATGCAGGTTTACATCAAATTTTTTGCCGTCTGAATCCATTTCCCTCAATCCCTGTTTTTCAAGCACAGTGCGGAACTTTGCATAGACGAGGTCAATACCTTTTTTCAATGCTTCCTTATCATGGCTTTTTTCAAATGAATCCATGGTCCGGTTAAAATCATCAACAACAGGAAGCAGCTCTGTTAGAAGCTTTTCTCCTGCGTAGGCAAAGAAATCAGCCCGTTCGGCGTCTGTTCTTCTTTTGTAATTTTCAAACTCAGCAGCAGTCCTTAAATACTGGTCTTTAAGCTGCATGACCTGTTCTTCAAGTTCTTTAACTTTGTTATCTTCGTTATCTTTACCTTCTGTTACGGTTTCACCGGCATTATTTTCAGGATCGCTGATCTTTATTTCGACTTCTTTTTTTTCTTCGCCGTTTTTTTCGTGTTTATCTTTTTTGTTCTTTATCATAATTCTCTTATTCGGTATTATATGCTTCGGTAAATTATATTTATAATATTAAATTTTTTCAGTAATTATTTTTGATGTAAAGTTAAGCATAGAAACCATTTTGGAATAGTTCATGCGTTTTGGGCCAATTAAGGCAATTCTTCCCTTAACATCGCCTATATTGTATTCAGATGATATTATGCTGTAGTTCTTCAGCTTTTCATCTTTATTTTCTGCGCCGATTGATATTGATATACCATTCTCATCTGCCGGCATATTGTTTAGTACATGTACAACAATATTCTTTTCATCGGTAAGCTCAATTATATTTTTGTAATTCTGTGTGTCACCAAACTCAGGCTGAGAAAGGATCTCAGTGGTTCCGCCAATGTAAAGTGTCATGCCTTCTTTTTCATCCTGGAATATCTTATCAATGGAATCAATAAATACTTTTAATATTTCTTTGGAATCGCTTTGTATGTCTTTAATTCTTTCGGTAAATGTGCTGCGGATCTCCGTTAATGTAAGCCCGCTCAGCTTTTCATTGAGTATTGCTGTAATTCTTGCAGTTTTATCTCGCGGAATTTCAGATTCAATATCAAAGAGTATAGTTCTCATTAAACCTGATTTTATGGAGACCACAACCAGCAGCTTAGTAGTTGAAAGATTTATCAATTCAAGCTTTTCAAAAATTCCCTGTGATAAATACGGCTGAGATACTATGCTGATTTCCTTTGAAAGCCTGCCAAGTATTTTTGAGACTTCCTTGTACACCTCATCTTTGATAATTTCTGTATCATTAATTTGTGTAGTCAGCAGGTCTCTTTCATTTTGAATGAGGGGTTCACTTTCCATAAGTTCATTCACAAAATACCTGTAACCTTTATCTGTTGGAACTCTTCCTCCTGATGTATGTGTATGCGTCAGGTAATTAAGGTCTTCAAGATCGCTCATAACATTCCTTATTGTTGCCGGAGATAGCTTGAGCTCAGAATTCTTAGATAAGAATCTTGAACCAATAGGAACAGCGCTGTGTATAAATTCTTCAATTATACATCTTAATATAACTTTTTCTCTATTTGATAATTCATCCATGTAAGTATTCCGGTATTAGCACTAATATAGGCTAATTGCTAACAACTGATTTAAGTTCCTTATTACAATATTACTTAAAAATTGAGAATTCTTCAACATATATTAATATTCTATAAAAAATATCTATGAATTACGGGTTATAATTATTAAATATATATTTTTTTAAATATTTAATTGTCACGTAATAAAAGTAATGAAATAAATTACCTTTTCTACCATAATTACGGTATTACTTAACCCAATTGAGTTAACTAAATTTGTACATCTAATTAACTAATTACACTATAATGATTCACGGGGATATACTAACAAAAAGTGGAGGATTTATGTTTAACTATACAAGGATAACAGTATGCATCATGTTTCTATTGATGCTTACAAATTATTCTTATTCTGCGCCGCTCAGCGGAACCTATAATGTTGGCTCAGGCCAAACTTATACTTCTTTAACAGGCAGCGGAGCTGCAGGTTTTTTTAATGCTGTTAATACTAACGGTTTAAGCGGAAACGTAATTGTAAAGATAACATCAAATATTACTGAATCCGGTGCGGTATCACTTAATCAGTGGACTGGTACCAATACTATTACAATTACTCCTAACAGCGCTGCATTGTACGTATTATCAGGCAATGGTGCTTCACCTATGATCAACCTGAATGGTGCCGATAGAGTTACTTTTGACGGAAGGTTCGGCGGTTCAGGAAGATATCTTGCATTTTCAAACACTAATACTAGCAGCGCAACATTCCAGTTCATAAATGACGCAACATTAAATACAATTACATACTGTCTTGTGAATGGCATGAGAGTTTCAAGTACTGGCGGTATTATTGATTTCAGCACAACTACAGGATCAACAGGTAATGATAACAATACGATATCTTACTGTATTTTGGATGATGCTTCAGGAGGAACTCTTCAGAATGCAATTGTTTCTAATGGAACAACTTCAACCAGTGCCAGGTACAACAGCGGTATTACAATAACAAATAATGAGATAAAAAATGTGTACAGGAACGGTACAAACTGTGCTGCAATTCTGCTTTTAAACGGAAGCACAGATTTTACTATTACAAATAACAGTATTTACCAGACATCTACAAGAACACCAACAACAGGTACTGTATGGAGCCTGATAAACGTCAACACATCTGTTGCAAATAATATCAATATTTCAAATAATTATCTAGGCGGTACAGCAGTAAACTGTGGTGGTACTGCATGGACAGTGAGCGGAAACCAGTCAAACGCAATATATTTTATCCGGTTCGCTTCAGCAGGTACTACAACAGCATCAGCTGTAAATGGTAATACAATCGCAAATGTAAGCTTCTCTTCAAATCCGTCTACTGCAGGTGTAGTATATTTTGACGGAATTATTGTTGAAGCAGGCCTTGTAAACATAGGTACTGTTACAGGAAATACCATAGGTAATACAACATCAAACGGTAATTTAACCTTTACATACGGAGGTACCACAAATAACATTATTAACAGGGGTATAGAACATAAAGGTACAGGTAATATCAGCAACAATACAGTTGGGTCTATAAATATTGGGGGTACAAACAACCGTATGATAAGACTGGAAAGTATATTATATTCCGGTACACCAAATGAAGATATAACTATCAGTAACAATACTGTTGGAAGTTTAACTACTTCAAACAGTCTTCAGCAGACATCATCAACATTTGCTTTCCAGCTGACAGGTATACATACGCAGGTAAATTCAGTACTGGCAACGGTAAGTAATAACACAATTTCTAATTTAAGGGTAACAGATAATGATGCAACATCAAGAATAAGAGGAATTTTCCAGGCAAGGAGTACGAATGCAGATATTTTATTCACCGGAAATACAGTTAGCAATCTATACTGCGCAAGTTCTAGTACTGACAGATATCCTGATAATACATCACTTATCGGTATTTTTACCGGATCGAGCTCCGCTTCTCAGACAGTTTCAGGCAATACTATAAGCGGTTTATACGGCACAGATAATTCAGACTCATATGTTATGGGTTTTGGTTTTTATAGTAATGTTGCAAAAGGAACATTTGAAAAGAACAGGATATTTAACTTAAATCATACATCTACTTCAGGCTCACCAAAAATTTGGGGTATAAACGCTTTCTGGGGCAGCTGGAATATTTTCAATAACCAGATATCATTAACAAACGGCGAAGCTTCAGATAATTACCAGAATAATCAAAATAATAATGATAATTATATTGATCCGGGTGTAACCCCTGATATAAGTACTGAGTTTGCAAAAGACTATGTAATGGAAACATTACTCCCTGACGTTGGTGCAGTAAAAGGAAGGTACACTGAACTTGACGCATCTACCAACGGTGCTGAATTAAAAGGTATCCATGATGAAGCAGAGTTTCCCTGTCTTTATTATTACAATTCAGTTTATATAGGCGGGTCAGCATCATCCGGAAGTGCAAATTCATATGCATATGACAGGCCGCTTTTATCATGGGCTACAAATGCATCATTAAGAAATAACCTTTTTGTTAATGCAAGAACAGGCGGCACCGGCGGTCATTACGCAATTGGAAATGAAGTTGGTTACGCTAACTGGACAAATACATCATCAGATTTCAATGTTTATCTCACACCGGTCCTATCCAAAATTGCAATATGGGGTTCAACTGACCAGACCATTCAGCAGTGGAGAGATTCTTCTCTTGGTGATAAGCATACATGGAGCACAGTTACAGGAAGCCTTTCACCGGCAAATTTATTTACAAATGTAACAACCGGCGATCTTAGCATAAAATCAGGAAATACTGAAGCATGGATTGTATCCGGCAAAGGTATGGCCATTGCCGGCAGCAGTTCGGATTTCAACGGAACTGCAAGATCCACAACAGTTGCAGGCGGCGTTACCGATATTGGAAGCGATGAATTTGTAGCAACTCCGCCAAGTAATCCAACAGCAACAGTTGATAATCCCCCGGGAAGCGGAGTAACCTCTAATTACACTCTTTGGGGCAGAACTCTTCTGACTGTAACATGGGGTGCAGGCGGTTCTTCTTATCCGTCATCATTAGCAGTCAGGTATTATTCAGGTGTTAATCCGGGCGGTGTTCTGGGCGGCGGTTATTCAAACTCATACTGGCAGCTGACACCAACAGGTTCTTTGACAGGAACTTCATATAATATTTCAATAAACTTCGGAACGCACGAAACATATACTATCTCAACACCTTCAGCCAACACAAGGCTTGCAAATTATAACAGTTCCTGGGAAGTATTCTTACCCGGAACAGGTAATTGGCAAAGCGACCTTAACTATGGGTCAGAATATGTTATGTCAAGAGGTATGATCAACTTCTCAGTATTTGCACTTACTGACGGTAGCAATCCTTTACCGGTTGAATTATGTGCATTCACAGCTGCTGTTAACAACAGGCAGGCCGACTTGACATGGGAGACATGCTCTGAAGTTAACAATAAAGGATTTGAAGTTGAAAGAAGATCGTTTAACAATGTTAACAAATCATATAATAACTGGGAAAAGATCACGTTTATAAATGGTAACGGCTCAACAAACGAACACCATGTATATGGTTATTCTGACCTGAAACTTTCAACAGGTAAATACCAGTACAGGCTTAAACAGGTTGATTTTAACGGTAACTTTGAGTATCACAATTTAAATACACCGGGTGATGTTGTTATTGGGACACCAAAGGCAGCTGATCTTTTCCAGAATTATCCGAATCCTTCTAACCCGACCTCAAAAGTCGATTTCCAGATACCATTCAGCGCCAAAGTATCATTAAAGGTTTATGATATCGCAGGAAAGGAAGTTGCATCACTTATTGATAAGGACCTTGAAGGCGGTTTCTATACTGCTGAATTTAACGGTTCAAATCTTGCAAGCGGTGTGTATTTCTACAGGATAATCGCAAATTCAAATGACGGTAATTCATTTACCAAAACTATGAAACTGATACTGGTAAAATAAACTTTTTATAGATTGTTATTTCTCTTTAAATAGAGAAAAGCAGTTACATATCCCCCGCAAAAGGCAGATTTTTTCTGCCTTTTGCTTTTATTTTAAGCAATTGATTAAATTTCACTTACCAATTCCGTTTTTAATTCATTATTTTTATATATCAGGGAATCTAATTAAACAGCTATGAAAACAATAATATTGATTCTTATTGTATTACCTATATCACTTTATACACAGTGGCAGGTAAGACCTTCAGGTCACACTGATATTATATACGGGGTTTCATTTGCAGATATTAATACCGGCATGGCATGCGGTGAAGCAGGAAGGATACTTAAAACAGTAAACGGCGGCATGACATGGAGCCAGGTAAACCAGAATAACCAATACTGGCTGGGCGGAATTCATATGATTGATAACAATACTGCCTGTGCAGTCGGTTATCCTCAAAAAATACTACGTACAACAAATACAGGTAGTACGTGGCAGCAGCAGGGCGGCACAAACTTTATCCCCTACTATTCAGTCAGCTTTAAAGATGCTAACACCGGGCTTATTTCAGGTTATGTGGGTACCTTACTTCGTACAACAAACGGCGGACAGTCATGGGTACAGGTTGCCGGTACCCCACAGGTAAGCCTGAACACAGTTAAATTTATAGGCGGAAACAATGCTATAGTACTGGGATTTTATGGATTGATGTTATATACAACAGATGCCGGTGCAACATTCAATAATCTTTCTAGCGGCACAACAGCTGATCTATACGGCATTTCATTTGTGGATGCCATGACAGGATATGTATCCGGCTCAAACGGTACTGTACTGAAAACGATCGATGGCGGTATAAGCTGGACTCCACAAACCACTCCGGTTGCAAACACACTTAACAGCATTTCATTTGCAAATGCTATGACCGGCAATGCTGTTGGATATTCATCAGTTATATTAAGGACGACAAACGGTGGTGACCTGTGGTATCAGCAGCAATCACCTGTAAGCAACACAACCTGGTTTGGTGTACAGTTAACAAGTGCACTCAATGGAGTGATAGTGGGCGGGGCAGGCAAAATATTATACACAACAACAGGCGGTGATCCAATTGGAATTGAACCCATCAGCAGCGAAGTACCGGAAAGATTTTCGCTTTCACAGAATTACCCCAACCCTTTCAATCCAACAACTAATTTCGAATTTACAATCCCAACCAGCGGATTCGTGAACCTGACAATTTATGATGCAATGGGCAGAGAAGTTGAAACGCTGTTAAAGGGTGATGTAAAACCTGGCACATACAAAGCTGACTGGAATGCATCTGATTACCCCAGTGGTGTATATTTTTACAAACTGACTGCAGGGAGTTTCACTTCAACTAATCGAATGGTATTAATAAAATAACACTTCATGGAATTTTACCTGATTCACGGTAGGACTTTTTAACTAAAGTTGAATGATATTTGCAGTGTTACGAAATACCTCCGATAATTTTCGTGATTTTATTAATGGGGCAGGTCTTACGACCTGCCTTTTTTATTTATTGATATTAGTATAAAATTGACTAAATTTATTTAAGTATATGGATCTTTTCGAAGCAATAGTCAACAGAAAAACTGCGAATTCAAGGTTTGCAGATAAAAAAGTATCTGATGAACATATTGAGCTGCTCATTAAAATGTCATCACACTGCCCCAGTCATTTTAACAGCCAGCCCTGGCGGTTCATTGCAGTTACCGATGAAACCACAATTGGTAAAATAGCTAAAGTGGCGGGTGACTCCATGGTTCAGCTAATGGATGACGGCAGGTTCTGGAAGCAATACAGAAAATATTTCCGTTTCAGCGAAGAAGAAATGCAAAAGACAAAGGACGGCATTCATATAGACCATCTGCCGGCTGTATTGAAACCATTTGTCAGAACAATATTCTCTGAAACAGGAGGCAAGGTCATGGCAAAATTCAAAGTACCCCGCATTCTAGGCAATGATGAAGAAAAGCTGGTAGCATCCTCTCCCCTGTTATTTGTGATCTGTTTGACAAAGGATGAATACAAAAAAGAAGAGCTCGCAGGGTTTTACTCGGTGATATCAATGGGTGCAGTAATACAAACACTTTGGCTTGTTACAACTGCAATAGGTATGGGTATGCAGTTCATCTCCACCCCGGGAGAAATTCCAGAGAACTGGAAAGCTCTTTCTGATATGCTGAATATACCTGAAGACTATGAAATGTGCGCAATATTCAGAATGGGATATGTTGACCCCGGTATGAAACGGCCCACTATTGACTGGCGCTCATCGCAAAGAAAAGAAATTAACGAGCTGGCTTATAAAGATTCCTGGGGAAATCTGGTTAAATAATTATCTGAATTGAGATCAGAACTATCAAGTATTTTAATTCTATCAGGCCTGTTCATTTTTATTATAAATTATCTTACAGGCTGGCTATTATATTTTAAGGTTTTAAAGATATCAAAATTTCAGCATCAAATAATTTATACCCTGTTATTGATCAATACCTTTATACTGTTGTTTATTATAGATTTTATGTCCGTTGAATTTCTTTTATATTTGGCAGTTTTAATATTACTGCTGATACTGCCTTTTGGCAAAAAAGGCGGCATATACCACAGGATTAATTCAACAATTGCTTTATTATTGTATTTATTTACAATTCTTAATTATCATTTTATACATATTTTCAATTAATTTTTTTTTAAAAAGCAATTAAACCTATTGAGCGTACATTTGTCTAAATCATTATAAATCAAAAAACAATAATTCTAAGGAGAAAATTAAATGTTTAAAACAGTTTCAGGATTGGTTCTTTTATTTGTTATGTTTTTATCTGCCGGTGTTTATGCACAGAACGCGGGTAAAGTTAAGGCTACTATCAGCGATATGCCGGGGCAGATGACAGCAGGTCAAAGCACAAAAGTTACAGTTACAATAACTAATGTTGGCAAAAATTTATGGACATCTGAAAATGTTTATGGACATGAGCTTGGCGAGTTTGAAATTAAAAAAGAGTGGTCAGGTGATTGGAAGCTTGAACCGGGCCAAAGCAAAGAGCTGCAATATACTGTTACTGCTCCTTCCACATCAGGCAGCTATAAAATGAGGATCGTGATATATGACGGCAACAAAAAGATCGGTTTCAGGAGCAAAAAAGTTGAAGTTGTAAGCTTGACAGGCAAGTAATTACGAAATAGAAAAAAGTGTAAAAGCAGGCTAAAATTTAACTTTTAGACCTGCTTTTTTATTAAATTGAATTACAATTTTAAATACCCTAACTTTGTTTAATTTCCATTTAAATAACAGCAAAAATGTTAAAACTTATATATCATGGGCATTCTGCCTTTGAAATTAAGACAGAAAAATATACTGTACTTATTGATCCGTTCATAACAGGTAACCCTAATGCAAAAGTAAAAGCTTCTGAACTGAAACCCGATTATATTTTACTTACACACGCTCACGGCGATCATTTTGGCGATACAATTGAGCTTGCTAAGAACAACAATTCACTTGTTATAGCTGTTCATGAGCTTGCTGACTATGTGGCTTCAAAGGGGTGCAAAGTACACAATATGGCTATTGGCGGCCAGCGTGAATTTCCGTTCGGAAGGGTTAAATTTACAATTGCTCATCACAGCTCTTCAATGGAAAGTGAAGGATTGTATATGGGTGAGCCTGCCGGGATAATCCTGAATATTGAAGGCAAGACCATATATCATGCAGGCGATACGGGTCTATTCCTTGATATGAAATTAATAGGAGAAATGCACTCAATAGACCATGCACTCCTTCCGACAGGTGATAATTATACAATGGGTATTGATGATGCCGTAAAGGCTGTTGAATTTCTGAACTGCAGGGTAGTATCACCAATGCATTACGGAACATTCGGCGTTATAGATACCGATCCGGAAGAGTTCAGGCGTAAAGTTGAATCAATTGGTAAAAAATGTGTAATACTTCCTTACGGTGAAGAAACAGAAATATAGAAGAGAATTAATTGTCCAAGATAATATCAATAGCTAATCAAAAAGGCGGAGTTGGAAAAACAACTACTGCGGTAAACCTGTGCGCTGCACTGGCTGCATGCGGCTGCAAAGTGCTTCTGGTTGACATAGACCCGCAATCCAATGCTACATCAGGTCTTGGGTTTTCAACCAATTCCATGGAAGGTTCAGTTTATGAGCTTTTAACCGGAGTAAGGAGTCCGAAAGACTGCGTTATGCAGACTGAAGTACCTAACCTGTTTATCATACGCTCAAACATTAATCTGGTTGGGATAGAAATTGAAATTGTTACAATGCCTGAAAGGGAATATATACTTAAGAAAAAACTTGATGAGGTAAGGGATTTTTTTGATTTTATATTTATTGATTGTCCACCCTCTTTAAGCTTAATAACGCTTAACGCTCTTGTAGCATCTGATTCAGTTTTAATTCCCGTACAAAGCGAGTATTACGCGCTTGAAGGTTTAACCCTGCTGCTGAATACCATTAAAATGATAAAATCACGCTTAAATACTGCAATAGAAATTGAAGGCTATTTATTGACTATGTTCGATGCAAGGTTAAGGCTTTCTAACCAGGTTGCATCAGAGCTTGAAAAATATTTCCAGGATAAATTATATCCCGTAAAAGTAATGCGAAACGTTAAAATAAGCGAGTCACCTTCCTTTGGTAAGCCGGTAGTTGTATTTGACCCGCTTTCAGTGGGTGCAAGAAATTACACAGAGCTTGCAAATGAATTCTTAAGGCGCAACGGAAAGGAACATTTGCAGAAATTTGATAACATCCTTACATATGATGCACCTAAATTTGAAGTAGTAAAAAAGGATAACCCTCCGGAGGCAGAGGGCAATAATATCAATCAAACAGGCAGGTAATAATGTCAAAAGATAAACCAAAAGGCGGACTTGGTAAAGGGCTGGATGTTCTCTTCGGCGGCTCAGAAGCACAGCAGGAGCAGAACGTTGCTGTACCTGAATTCCACAGGAACATTACAGAGTTAAATCCAAAAAATGATGAACAGATATTATTCATAGAGCTTGAGAACATTAAAGCTAACCCGTACCAGCCAAGAAAAGAATTTGATAATGAGGAATTAAATGACCTGGCAGAATCAATAAGGCAAAAAGGTATCATCCAGGCAATTACCGTAAGGAAAATTGATGAAGGCAGTTACGAATTAATTTCCGGCGAAAGAAGACTGCGCGCTTCTATGATAGCAGGCCTTGAAAAAATCCCTGCTTTTGTGCTTGATGTCTCATCCAAGGAAGACCTGCTTGAAATTGCTCTGATTGAAAATATCCAGAGATCAGATCTTAATTCCATTGAAGTTGCTGAAGGCTACAAACGGCTTATTGATGAATGCAGCCTGAGGCAGGAAGATGTGGCTGTAAAGGTAGGTAAATCAAGAAGCGCAGTTGCAAATACATTAAGGCTGCTATCACTGCCTCCTGAAATTAAGCTCAGCATTAAAAAGGGCGAAATTTCCGAAGGTCATGCAAGATCAATACTAGCAATGGATAGTGATGTTGACAGGTTGCTGCTTTGGAAGAGAATTACAACGGAAAGCCTGAGTGTAAGAAAGACCGAAGAGCTTACCAAGAAGAAAAAAGGCAAAGGCCAGGTGCGTGAAAAGAAGATATATGAGATTACAGACCAGAATAAGGCTGCAATAAAATTCCTTGAAGAAAAATTCATGGAGCATTTTGGCACACGCGTAAGGCTCAGTCCCTCTTCACCAACATCCGGCAGCATTGTAATTGAATATTATACCAGCGAAGACCTTGAAAGAATAATAGATCTGTGCAAAAAACAGAATTAATAACTATTTTATGACTTCCCAAACCTGAGAGGAAAAAAACCTTCTCAGGTTTTTTTATAACCATCGCATTTTAATTATAAATACTAAAATTAATATAAAAAGCTGAAAATTTTACGATTTTCGGCTTTTTTTATACCCCTTACCGGCAATCATCAATTAATTTTTGGCTAAAATCGATTTCCCCGGGCAGAGTTTATCTGCTAAATTGCATCATTGAAATTAATTATAACAAAAATATTAATTATAACTAATAACTAACTCAATAAAAGGAATATCAATGAAAAAGCTTTTATTTTTAACAGCATTATTTTTAATCGGCATCACTTCATATTCACAAGTATACCAGAAATCATTTGCATCACTGGGCGGTGTTGTTTCCATCCCTGTCGGAAATATCTCCGAAGGCTGGGGTGTTGGATTCAACGTTCACGGTAATGCAGGCTACGTATTTCACAGGAACATCGCTGCAAGGGTTGACCTGCAGTACAATACATTTCCTTACAAGGAATCAGGCGACTACTCAGGTTACAGTTTAAAATCAACTTCTATCATGGGTGATATAATGGTTGGTAAATTTGATAAGGAATCTGATATAAAACCATACGGACTTGTAGGTATGGGTCTATACCTAAACAGCGTAAGCGATATGAAGTACCAGGGTGTAACATATTACAGCGGCTCAAGCGAAACAAACTTCGGCATGAAAATTGGAGGCGGTGTAGCTTTTAAAGTATCTCCAAAGCTCAATTTATTCGGTGAAACAAGCTTCAATATCATCTTTGGTGAAGGTACAGCAAATTATTTACCGGTTAAAATAGGTGCAACACTTAATTTCTAAACTAATAAATAACTATATAGCGGCATTTTTGATGCCGCTTAAAAAAATAAAAAAATGATACATAATCTCACAGAAGTAAACAATAAAACAAAAAGCTATTTTGAAATCAATAAACCGGGAGCTCATAATTCCGAAGTTACCTTTGTAGAAATAAAGAGCATTATGCCTTTCGGAAAAGAAGTAGCAATATTCAACGGGTTTGAAAATAACGCAAATGTTTCTTTCTTCCTGGTTGATTTTTCACCCGGCGTTGGTCCAAAAAAACACCGTCATCCGTACGAGGAAACATTCATAGTGCTTGAAGGTGAAATTGAAGCAACTGTTGAAGACAAAACTTTCACAGTAAAAGAAGGCAATATCATGATAGTACCGGCAGGCATGTGGCATGAGTTCAAAAACAGGTCAGATAAAAGAGTAAAAACTGTAAACATACATCCTGTTGCGGTAATGGATACTGAGTGGTACAGCGAACAGTCAGAATAAAAAAAACAACTAATACCCCATAAAAGAATATAGCATCATTCGTTCTCATCATTATTACCCCAAAATAAAAGGAGCCATTGGCTCCTTTTCCTATATGACATCTGAAAAGATATAATTCCATTAATAGTTTACACCAAAAAATTTATTCCGGTACCATTTTACATACTCTATTGGATCATTTGAATTCCATTCAGTTACATTCTGAAGGAAATTTACTGCCTGCAATTTTTCAGTATCATCACCCAGCCATAATAAAGCAATGGAGTTAATATATAATATGCTTTCAGTATTAATTTTTCGTAATTCTCCAAACCATAAAGTAGAATCAGGGACAAACAATGTATCCAATATTCTTGGGTAGAAACCTATTTTTGATAACTCATTTCTTGTTCTATGGGATTCATCTTTATTTATTATTAAAGAATAACATTGTCCCCAGAATTCGTCTGAATTTATCCTGTTGAAAGCATTATAATTAGTTGTGTCATACCATTTGATTATTTCATCTGACTTGCGGAACTTTTTTCCTGTTATTATTTCCAGGCTATTGATATAATCCATAAGCTTTTTTTGTGCTTTATACCCACCGGGATAATTTTCCAGTTTTTTAATGGTTATAATCGATGATTCAATAAATCTTCTTCCAAAAAGAGAGGTTAGGTGTCTTGGTTCCACCTTTGCGCAAGGTGTCAACAGCCATTTAAAATCACAATTTAAACTATCATGTTCATTATTAAAGAGGACATTACCCGTTGTACTTGAATTTATTGGCTTAACAGTCAAAATTTCATTTCTGCCAAAACTTTGTTTAAGGTAATACGCCAGCATAAACCCCTCTGATTCCTGGTTATTAACGTCAGTCAGCAAACCCTTATTTAATATCCCGCTATATAAATGCATCCCCCCATAAAAAAGCAGTATTTTTTCGTTTGGGTTCTTTTTCATGTAATCAGTAATATTCGATCCTAAAATACTGTCACGTACATTTACAAACCATAATTCGCCTTCTCGGTTAGTTTTGAAAGAAAGCGGAACTTCATAATTCTCAAATCCTTTAACCTTAAAGGAAATATGACTCCCAAATTTATTCAATTGGTTTATTTTTGAAATAAAGGAAACAATTTCAGAATAAAACTCAATATCCTCTAAGGTGGAGATATAGTCATAACCATGTTTAAGAATAACGGGAAAGTTCTGTTCGTTTATAGAGTCATTTAGGAGGTCTGAGATCAAATTTTCACATTCGAGAATTAAAGTAAGAGAATGCGATGTAGAATCTTTTGAAACGAAATCCAGCCATGCATTCAAAACCTTTACAACATTTTGTGAAT
>CAZOAP010000051.1:503-16016 GCA_964577645.1 uncultured Ignavibacteriales bacterium | reverse complement strand
ATCTACAACCTGTAATCCAAGTTTTTTAGCTTCTTCATCAAGGCTTCCTTTTTTGGATACAAATGCAAAATCCTCAGCTCTTTTTCTTGCTGCATCTTTTGTTTTTGTTGAAGGCTTTACTGTTTTTTTAATATCAGCAAATTTAAATTCTTTGCTCTGTCTTCCTTTAACTCTTATTATATGGTATCCAAACTGTGTTTTTACCGGTCCTACTATATCACCTATCTTTGCCGAGGTTACTGCATC
This sequence comes from uncultured Ignavibacteriales bacterium, assembly GCA_964577645.1. Lineage (GTDB taxonomy): Bacteria > Bacteroidota > Ignavibacteria > Tepidaquicellales > OLB5 > OLB5. Next base: position 15,770 of record CAZOAP010000051.1, on the reverse strand, counting down.
TTCAAATTCTTTTACCATTGCGCCTTTGCCAAACCATCCAAGATCGCCGCCTTTGAACTTATTGCCGTCATCATTTGAATTTTCTGCAGCCAGCTTGTTAAAATCCTCGCCTGCTCTTAATCTTTGTGCAACCTGCTCAGCTTTAACTTTTGCGGCATTTGTATCGGCACCAAAGTTTATAAGTATATGCTGTGCATTTGTGAATGTTTCAGTGCCTTCTTTTGAATCTATCATTCTTACCAAATGAAAACCGTCAGAAGCTTTTATTACATCAGAAACACTGTCTTTAGATGCATTGAAAAGAAATGCTGATACTTCTGCAGCAATTTCATTTGGCTTTACAAAGTTATTTGTGAACTTTGATGCGGAGTTATCATTTACAACGCCAAAGGTAGTTGAATCTGCAGGATTAAGCTTCCTGAGATCTTTTACCAATGCCTTCATCATTTTTTCTGTTGATACGGTATCTTCCATTGTTGCAATATCAGGGAAGAGAACATATTTCAGCTTTGCTGATTCATCGCGCTTAAAATCATCCTTATGCTTATCATAATAATTTTTCAGATCATCTTCCGATATCTGTATTGATGCATCGGGAACACTGTTTGGATCAAGGAATACAAAATCAAAAGATGCCTTTATATTATCATCTTTATATTTCTGCATTACTTCGCCTTCAGTTACCCTTACAGTACCTGTGATAACGCTCTGCAATTTCTGTGAGAGGAGTGTCTGCTTTAAGTATTCTTCAACCTGTGACCAGAATTTTGTAACCTCAGGCGTTTTTGTTGAAAGTGCCTGCTGGTAAACAGCCATGTTGAACTGCCCGGTTGAATCAATGAAGTTCTTTTTTATTACATCAGGAAGTGTCTGCGGTGAATTATACACCCAGTTAAGTATTTCCTGGTTGGTAACAGTAATTCCAAGTCTTTTGATCTCCTGTTCAGCAAGTATCTGCGTAACCATCTGGTCCCAAACCTGGTCTCTGATCATTTTTACAACGTTCTCATCCGGATCTTCGCCGGTCTGCTGTCTCTGCTGATCGATTGCAAAATTAACCTGGCTTTCGTAATCTGTATATTTAATTTCCTGCCCGTTAACAGAACCAAGTTCTGTAACCTGTCCGCCCCTTACACCAAGGTAATCCATGCCCCACTCAAATACTATGGTAGCAAGAAAAGCAACAATTAATATAATCAGAATAATGTGCGTTTTATCGCGCAGCTTATTCATTAAACCCATAAGTAAATAAACCTCTCTTTATGCGCTGAATCTATGATCAAGCGAAATTTTCTTTGAAAATAATCAAAAAACAAACACAAATATAGTTTTATACTTGGCAATAATCAATGTAAAGATAATACCTATTTAAATAATTGATATTTTGAGGTGCAAAGGTAATTTTGATGAATTTCAGGCTGATTTAAAGTATAATTTCAATAATCATTATTTATCTGAAACAATCACCGGTTCTGTGCTCACTATTATTTTCTTTAAATACATCAATATCAGCATTAAATGGCAATGAATTCGTTTTCCTGATGCTGTCATCATTGCTGCTATCATTTTCATTTATATAGTTTACTGATTTTCCCGCCTCAATTGCGGAATTCCAGGAATTCACTTCCTTAATAAATATAGATGCAAGCATAAATTTTCCTTTATTTGTTTTATTCATATACGTTACAAAATTACATAGGGCTTGTTGCAGGGAAGTTTTTTTACTATTAAATATGTATTATAAAAGAAGGTTTATAAACGGTAAAATTGCATAAAATAAGTCGTTAATTAGCTTATATTTAAGTGATCTTCACTTGTAATTTCATTAAGCATTTATTAATTTTATATATACGTTTCACATGAATACGGTACAAAAATGGGATATAAAATAAATTATCACATTAAGGGTGACTTCCTGAAGGTTGTTATTACAGGCTGCCATCCATTGGAAAAGTTTTTTGAAATTTCGAAGGATATGGATAGAGTTATCGATGAAAACGAGATAGCAAGAATACTTGTTGATTTGAGAGGTTTCGAAGGCAGGTTCGGGGTATTTAACGGGCTGCAGAAAATTGAGAACTTCAGGGAGGAATCCAAATTCCTTCAGTTTGCAATTCTTGATAACTCTGAGAACAGAAGCAACAACGATTTCTTTGAGAATGCTTCATTCAACCGCGGGTACAAACTGCTCTTTTTTTATAATGAGCCCGATGCACTAAAATGGCTAGATGTAAAGAACGAAGAATTCGAAAAAGAGCTGGTTAAAGAAGCCTGATCACTTATTCGTACTGCCCGGTTTTGTAACCGGTATTTTTGCCAGCCAGTCCGGAACTCATTTAAACACCGACGATGATACTACGACTGCCTAAACAGTTCACCAACGTCTATAAAAAAATCATTTTGTAGTTGTCTAAAAGACAATCCACAGCGAAAAAATATATTTGTTGTTGGTGAATTTAAAGTCCTTTGGCAATACTAACAACGGGGAATAATAACAGGGAATAAACAAAACTCATTCGATAACTTAGAGAAATTTAATCAGATCTTTCACTTTTATTCGGTTTGAGGTGCTATAATCTTATATCATCTTATTAATTAAATTATTCCTTTTAAACTGCATATTCTTTTAGAATATATAACTAAGCAGAAACTTAACTTTATACCGTCATACTTAAAAATTTCCATTGACAATTTTAAAATTAATTCATTATTTGTAAATGTACTAAAGTATATATGTATTTACGAGAACCCATAACCACCTTTGCCTTGGTGATTAAGTTTTAAAATTCATTAAAAGTAAAAAAACACAAATGAAAAGTTACCATAAGGTACTCTATTTTGGCCTTTCTGAGGGTTATATCTTTCAGTTTATTTTATTGCTTTCTCTATTCCTTACACTACAATCACAACAAATAAAACTATTTGCTCAGCAACCTACTGAAGAATGGGTACGGAGGTATAGCGATACGTCCATTAATGATTATTTAGGCTCTTCTATCAAAATGGATAATTCAGGAAATATCTATGTGCTTGCTAAAACAGGAAATTTTGGTTTTCTGAAGTATGACCAAAGTGGAAATCTGCTTACAGTAGCATCAAATTGGCCAAGTGGATATAACTCTGGTGGTGGGGCTTATTTTGATGTTAATTCAATTGGTGATGTTTACGTAACTGGAGATATATCAATCATTACAAATAGTCCTCATATATACACAGCTAAATTTAACTCTAATGGAAATTTTCAATGGGGTCGAATTTATAATTCATTTTCAGGAAATCGTGTTTTAGATATCAAAATTGATAATGAAAATAATGTGATTCTTGTTGGTTCTTCAAGAGATGATACTGCTAATTACGGTATAATTCTAAAGTATAATTCAAATGGCGATACTTTATGGACAAAACATTTTAATAACTTTCAGAACGAGGCTCTGTTTAAAAAAATTGCATTCGATAATGTAAATAATATATATGTTACAGGGTATGTTGGCTTACCTGGCAATTGTTTAATAATGAAATATGGTCCGCAAGGCAATCAGGATTGGTTTACACAATTTTCAATTCAGACGGGTAGTTCTCATATAGGTCAAGGTATTGCAATTGATGCATCAGGAAATCTTTATACCATATTGACTGCCGATGTATCTTTTTCAGGGCTAAACAACTATCTCTTAAAAATATCTAATAATGGGACAATTCAATGGAGCAGGGTTTTCAAAGGTATTCTAAGTGGTGAAGGACGTAACACAGATATACCTAAAGGTCCAGTTATATCTTCAGATGGAAGCTCTATTTATTTTTCAACTATGTCGGCAAATGGGCTTGGAGGGGGAAGTTATTCAGTTGCAACAATTAAATACAATTCTTCTGGTGATTCTCAATGGGTAAAAGTATATGGTGGCGGTGGAATACCCGGAGCGAATAGAGTGTCTAGTATCAAATTAGACAAATTTGAAAATGTATATATTTGCGGATCTGGACGCTTCCAAACTACCGGCGATGACGCTGTAATCGTTAAATATGATCCCATTGGTACCCAACAATGGACTACGCTTTATACAGGTCTCATTACAAATGGTGGTGATGGTACAAATGACTTGCTGATTGATACAAATCTAAATGTTTTTTCAACAGGAGTTAGCAAGAAAACTGATAATAATGGCATTGTTGCTTTTACGAGGAAAATAAATCAAATAGTCGGAATAAACCCAATCTCAAATCAGGTACTTCAGAATTATATGCTATATCAAAATTTTCCGAATCCATTTAATCCAATAACTAAAATATACTACAGTATTCCAAGGATATCTAAAGTAACTATTGTTGTATACGATATACTTGGCAGATTAGTAAGATCACTTGTTAATGATTTCAAAGAAGTGGGTAATTACACTGTAAGCTTTGATGGAAGCGGTTTGGCATCAGGAGTTTACTTCTTCAGGATCGAAGCTGGTGATTTTGTAGATAGTAAAAAGATGGTGTTGGTTCAATAAATTAGTTATTTATGAAACTGTGTTCCTAAGGTTTGTAAAATAAGGCATTATTCAATCGGCTGTTCAAAATATAACTTCGGGGCAGATATATTCTGCCCCTTTTAAAAATATCTACTTATTCGTACTGCCCGGTTTTGTAACCGGTATTTTTGCCAGCCAGTCCGGAACAGCATCCGGCTTAAATGATACTACATCCATTTTTACAAGCGGCCTTAACGGAATACCAAAATCAACTTTACCGCCTGATCTATCCACCAGACAGCCAACTCCCACTATTTCAGCCTTAAAGCGCTTTACCTCGTCAATCACTTCCTGCACGCTGCCGCCGGTTGAAATAATATCTTCTACAATTAACACACGGTCATCGGGCTTCACCTCAAATCCTCTGCGGAATTTCATTTTGCCTTCAACACGTTCAGTAAATATCGCTTTGGTATCAAGATTCTTACCCACTTCATAAGCTAGCAGTATTCCGCCTGTCATTGGTCCAACAACCAGCGTTACATTATCCTTTTCGAACATTCTCGCAAGCTCTTTGCACAGCATCTCAGTATAACGGGGATGCTCCAGCACACGGAATTTTTCTATGTAATGCGGTGAGTGGTTGCCTGATGTCAGTACAAAATGCCCGTCAAGCAATGCGCCTGAATCTTTGAATATCTGTAATATTTCCTGTTCTGTCATATATTTTTCCTGTCATTCCCGCTTGCCTGGCTCTGACACGGCGAAGGCGGTAATCCAATAATGCTTTTATATAATTATGTTGAAAATATTATAAACAACGAGTTTAAATTTTTCATATTTGTTGTTGGTCATCTTAAAGTTCTTCGGCAACACCAACAACGGGGTGAATGTCCTTTTCAAAAACAGATGCTGAAACAAGTTCAGCATGACAAAAAAGTTTAATGATGTTTTTACAAAATTACCTTATGTACGTGCTTTAAGTCCTTTGATAAAAACCGTGAGCTTACTTCCTTGAACTTATGCGGAAAATCCGAAACATAAAAAACTGAATGGTTCTTCTCAGTCATTTTATGAGCGTTCAGCAATTGCTTTTTCTCCAAAATTGATTTTACAGCTTTCGCTGTTTCCCTGCCGGAATCAATTAATTGTACTTTGCTGCCAACTGATCTTTGTATCACATCCTTAAGCAGGGGATAGTGTGTGCAGCCTAGTATCAGTGTATCAATTTTCTTTGAATTTATCGATCTGAGATATTCATCCGATACCATTTGCGCAATTTTATTCTTATTCCAGCCGTCTTCAGCCAAATGTACAAATAACGGACACGGGTCCTGGAACACATTCACGCTTGGCTTGATCTTCTTCAGCGCTTTCTTGTATGCGTTTGAGCGTACCGTACCGATTGTTCCAATCACACCAACCTTATTGTTGCCCGTCGTTTCAATTGCTGATCTTGCCCCGGGTTCTATAACACCAATTATGGGAATATGAAAATGGCGCTTAAGCGTGGGCAGTGATACCGATGATGCAGTATTGCATGCAACAACCAGCATCTTTATCTTCTTCTTCATCAAAAAATATGCAACCTGCAAGGAGTAATGTATGATCGTTTCCTTTGATTTATTGCCATACGGAACCCTGCCTGTATCACCAAAATATATTATCTTTTCGTTTGGCAGAAGCCTGTTAAGCTCTTTTACAACCGTCAGGCCGCCTACACCGGAATCAAATACCCCGATAGGGCGTGATGCTTCATCGTATTTTTTTGGTAAGCCTATCATTTATTGTTATGTTTAAAAATCCCTGTTCAGCGGATGCTTTATCTTATCCCACGCTGTTTTATAGTCAAAATCGTTAAGCTGGAAAGGACATACATCATCCTTTAATACCTGCTCTTTATTTCCTTTCGGGCTGTGGCATGTTTTGCATGTTGATTCATCACCTTTAACTCCGCCAAAGCTAATGAATGCATTTTCATCCTTCATTATCACAGCAGGGGAGTAAGCCGAGCCCGCCCCGTGGCATGATTCACACCCAACACCCTCGGTTATATTATAGTGCTCACCCTTTTGTTTGCCGCCCAAACTGAACTCAGTAGTGTGGCACTTAAGGCATTTCAATTCAGTTTCAGGTGAGCTTAAGCCGTTCTTTTGGGCAAAATTCTTTGCTTTATCGTTCAGTAATATAGTATAAGCTTCGGAGTGTTTTGTAAGTTTCCATGCTGCGTTCTGGTTACCCATATTCTTCAGGCTGTGGCACTCACCGCATTTTTCGCTTCCCGTGATAGTTACCGGCTCCTTTTTCGGCTCCAGCGCATTCTTAAGGAATAACAGCAGCAGTGCTATGAATGCTAAGAATATAAAATATGAGATATACTTCATTTATAGCTTCGGTACTGCTTTACTTCATGGATGGATGAACCGAACAATTTATTTATATTATTCTTAATTTCTGAGCGCTTATCGTTGGTAATATAGACAGATCTTGCAAGCTTTATGAACTCTTTATCAAATTTTCCCTTGGCTTCCATTGCGCGAATACTGTTCTCAATATTCCACAGCTGCGTGTTAACAGCCTTTAGTTTCTTCTTTTCAACGGAAAGCTTAACTGTTATTTTTTTATTATACTTAAGCATTTCGGCTAATGTTATTTTAAGCAGCTTTAGCTCGCTTTTAACAGCCTTAAGCTTTTCCTTCTGCTTTATCCTGCTATTTTTTATCTCTAAGATAGTAATCTTATCTATCAGCTCGCCGGGCGATACAAGTATAGCTGCATTCATACTATATATTACCTCAGGTTCTTCTTAATTTTGCCGAGTATCATATCAAAATGCTCGCGGTTATTCACAAAATCCAGGTTATCTGATTCTATCACAAGCACCTTGCCCATATCATAGTTCTTTATCCATGTGGTATAGCTGCGGTTCAGCCTTTCAAGGTACTGCTTTTCGATGCTCTTTTCAAACTCCCTGCCCCTCAGCTTTATCTGTTTAACCAGGGTTTTTACATCAGCTTTCAGGTAAACCACAAGGTCAGGTGCCTTAAGGTATGATATCATTTCATAGAACAGTGCGCGGTAATTGTTGTAATCGCGTTTTTCCATTCTGCCCATAAGGTACAGGTTGCGGGCAAATATTTCAACATCTTCATATATTGAGCGGTCCTGTATAACTGATTTCTTTGATGCAATTATCTTTTTATGCGCGTTAAAACGGTGTGAAAGGAAAAATACCTGAAGCTGAAAGCTCCATCTTCTCATATCACGGTAAAAATCCGAAAGGTAGGGGTTATTCTGTACTGATTCAAAGTAGGGGACCCATCCGAATTCATCGGCTATCATGCGTGTAAGTGATGATTTACCTGAGCCAATATTCCCTGCAACTGATATGAAGTACTTCTTGCCTGTTTTCAATTTATGTAGTATTAGTAGTTAAACAGCATATTGAAAGTCCGTAACAGCAGAGTCTCCCGCTCCGAAGGAGGGCATTTGCCAAAGGGACTCTGCGTCAATTAAAAATAAGTTAATCCACAAAAATAGGAATAATATTAATCTCATTCATTATAAATTCCTGTACATAAAAAAACCGTTAAACAATTTAACGGTTTTTAAATTCAAAATAGTATCCCGCTGTTTGCGAGAGTGATATTCTTATTCCTGAACAGGAGCCGGTTCAATTACCGGTTCTTCTTTCTTTACAGGTGCAACTATTTCAGGTGAAATTCTTTCTTTTATCTTTGTAGCTGATTTACCCTTTAATGCCCTTAAGTAATAAAGCTTTGCTCTTCTTACCTTGCCTGATTTCAGCTTTTCTATCTTTGCAATTGTTGGTGAGTTCAGCGGGAAGATCCTTTCAACGCCAACGCCGTTTGAAATTTTTCTTACCCTGAATGTTCTGCCGATACCTGAGCCTTTTATACCCATAACTATACCCTGGTACTGCTGAACTCTTTCCTTATCACCTTCGATAACTTTAACGTGAATGTTAACAGTATCGCCTGCCTGGAACTGGGGAAGGTCTGTTCTCATCTGGGGTGTAGTTACTAAATTTATCTTATTCATTGTTATTCCTTGTTTTCAACTCTGAATGAAGTGAAGAGTCTCATTTTGTTTCTCTTCAATGGTCTTCCGCCGCAGAGTTTATTATTATTTATTAATTATTTTTCTTTTTTTGGTCTTTTAACTTTTCTGTACTTCTTCATTCCCGTTTCTTCGCGCCACTGCGCAATTTCCTTATGGTTTCCGCCAAGCAGTACTTCGGGAACCTTCATGCCTTCATATTCAGCGGGCCGGGTATAAACTGGTGCGTCAAAACCTGCATCTGTTTGGAATGAATCGGTTAATGCTGACTCACTATCTCCAAGCACCCCGGGAAGTAACCTTACAACTGCATCTATTACCACAATTGCTGCTGTTTCACCGCCGGTTATAACATAATCACCAATTGATATCTCGCTTGTGACAAACTTATCAATTACCCTCTGATCTATGCCTTTGTAATGCCCGCATATTATCATCAGGTTATTTTTAAGCGATAATGTATTTGCCCTTTTCTGGTTGAATTTTTTACCCTGAGGGCTCAGGTAAATAATTTCATCGTACTCTCTCTGGCTAAGCAGGCTGTTTATGCACTTAAACAGCGGCTCAGGCTTTAAAACCATTCCCGCACCGCCTCCAAAAGGCTTATCATCAACATGCCTGTACTTATCCTCTGCATAGTCACGCAGGTCGTGAATAACAATTTCTGCAATCTTCTTTTCCCGGGCGCGCTTAATGATGCTTTCATTCAGCGGTGAATCCAGGATCTTTACTACTGCAGATATTACATCAATTCTCATACATGCGTATTATCTGCGGATGCATGCAGAAAAAGGGAAGAGGCATTAACCTTTGCCTTCCTCAATTTCCAGATGACCGCTTTTGTTGTTTTTGGCTGCAACCGCTGTGAACAGTGTTCGCATGGATTTTGCGGTTTTGCCCTGCTTCCCGATGACCTTACCAAGATCACCTTTGGAAACATGAAGCTTTAATGTTATCTTGTTGTCTTCTACTGTTTCATCTACCCGTACGCTATCAGGTTCATCAACAAGACTCTTTGCAATGAATTCAATAAATTCTTTCATAAGCATTCCCCTTGGGTTTGTTTAGTATAATATTATTTAATAAAAACAATAACTACACCTTGTAGCGGGGACCGGAAGATCTTTATGGATAAAAAAGACCTTGCTTATGCAGATTTTTTACTACGCCGCAGGCTGCTCTGCTGCCGGTGTGGCTGATGTCTCAGCCGGTTTTTCTGCCGCTTTTCTCTTCTTCTCTTTCCTTCTCAGCTTTTTATCGTGCATTCTCTGCAGCTTCGATTCCTGAAGTGATTCCCACTTTGCGAACTCTGCTGCAATTTTAGTCTCATCTGCGCCTTTTTTTGCAAGGTGATGTTTTAACATCAGCCCTTTATGTGATAGTAGGTTCTTTACCGTTACTGTTGGCTGTGCGCCTGACTTTAACCAGTAAAGAGTCCTGTCTTCAATAATTTCCAGTTTTGCAGGGTGAACGTTAGGATCATACTGACCAACTGCTTCAATAAATCTTCCGTCTCTTCTTGCTCTTGAATCTGCTGCTACAATTTTGTAAATGGGAGCTTTTTTTCTTCCCATTCTTCTTAACCTGAGTTTAACCATTTTTTCCTTTTATGTCCCGAGCCATGTAAAGCGAAATGTTTCAATCGCTATGTCTTTTTCCGGGAATGTTTATTTTAAAAAATACTCTATATAACTTTTTTGTCATTCCTGCAAGCCTGTCTCTGACACGGCGAAGGCAGGAATCTTGTTTCTAAACTTTTTCTTTGTCGTCCTGAGCGGAGTCGAAGGACTTTTAAATCTATCAACTTAGATCCTTCGACTACGCTCAGGATGACAATTCATTCTGAATTATCACTTCATGCTAAAATTCGGGGGCAGACCCATATTGCGAAGCATGTTATTCATGCCCCTGCCTTTTTTAAACTGCTTAATCATCTTCTGCATATCATAGAACTGCTTTATCACTCGGTTCACATCCTGTATCGTCGTTCCGCTGCCGCCTGCTATGCGCTTTCTTCTTGCACCGTTCAACAGGTCAGGATTCGTTCTTTCCTTCAGAGTCATTGAGTTTATCACCGCTTCAACCTGACGCAGCGGTTTATCATCAATTTCCTTGCCCTTCATAATTCTATCAACACCCGGTATCATACCCATTAGTGATGACAGCGAACCCATTTTCTTTATCTGCTGAAGCTGGTCTAAGAAGTCACCGAAATCAAACTTATTGCCTTTGAACTTCTCTTCAAGCTTAGCTATTTTCTTCTCATCAAGCTCCTCAGGCAGCATGGTTGCCGCTTTTTCTACCAGTGACTGTATATCACCTTTGCCGAGTATCCTTGATGCCATCCTGTCAGGATAAAACAGCTCTATTGCATCAAGCTTTTCGCCCACACCCACAAACTTAACCGGCTTATCAACAACTGCGCGGATAGAAAGTGCCGCACCGCCTCTTGAATCACCATCAAGCTTTGTAAGTATCACGCCGTCAAAATCAAGCCTGTCGTGGAATTCCTTGGCAGTGTTAACCGCATCCTGTCCTGTCATAGAGTCAACCACGAACAGTATCTCGCTCGGATTCAGCTTTGCCTTAAGTGTTTCCACCTCGCGCATCATCTCCTCATCAATGGCCAAACGTCCTGCTGTATCAACAATCAGTGTATCCTTGAAGTTCTGCTTGCAGAACTCAACCGCTGCGAGCGCAATTTTAACCGGGTCTTTCGAGTCATCGGAATAAACTGCAACATCAATCTGCTCACCCAGTGTTTTAAGCTGGTCTATAGCTGCCGGACGGTAAACGTCGCATGCAGCAAGCGCAGGATTTCTTCCGCGCGTCTTTAAATACTTTGCAAGCTTACCCGAAAATGTGGTTTTACCTGAACCCTGAAGCCCCACCATCATAATGACCGATGGCGTATTATTAGAGAACTTAATATCCGTCTTTTTTTCACCCATAAGGCTAACAAGCTCGGCTGTGATAGTATCAATAACTATCTTGCCGGGGTTGATGCTCCTTACTACGTTCTTTGCCAAAGCCTTCTGCTTTACATCATCAACAAACTGCTTAACCACTTTGTAGTTAACGTCTGCGTCAAGCATTATCCTGCGGACTTCGCGCAAAAATTCATCTATCGTAGCCTCAGATACCTTGCCCTTACCCTTGATGAACTTAAATACTTTATCGAACTTACTGCTTAGATCCTCAAACATTTTTGTGAAACTATCCTTATATAATCTGCCGCTTTATGGCAGACGAGAACACTTTTTTTCAATTTAACGATTTATGTCGTGGTGATCGCAACGACTGCCAACGGCACGTGAGTCGAACCACAAAAACCTTATAACCTTATAACTTTATAACCTTCGAACCTTTCAAACCTTACAAACCTTACAAACCTTATAACCTTCGAACCTTATAACCTTACAAACCGCTTCATAAAAGTGAATATAACTCCACAGAAAACCCCCAAAAGGGCATTCCGTGAGTTAAATTTTTTACTTAACCTGCAAAATTAACGATTTTTTTAGTATTAATCAAGGTTTTATCCATAACCAAATGCATTCCCACCCAAAAACCTCACCCCAGCTTGTCGCTACGCCTTAAAGCCGCGAAGCGGGAGGAAGGAGGGATTGTCATTCCTGTGGAGGCAGGAATCTTTATAACAATTAAAAAAAATCAAAGCCAGAACACTGATTACCACAGATAACACCTTCAATTATTGTCGGAGCCCAACGGCAGGGGAGAAGCGGGTGAGAGCGTCCCGATTACTCGGGACAAGATGTCGGGGGTATATTTTGTAATAGGTGAACTTCCCCTGCTAAAGCAGTTTAAGTTAGGAAAATTCTGCGACTGCGGAAAATGGAGAGATGTGAATGGGTAATATTAAAAAGCATTTGAAGTAAAACAGAAATTGTTGTTGAAATCTTTGTTTTTTTTGTCTTTTGAAAAAAAATATCTTATAATACAATATGAATATACACCATTTATACAATAGACAATCTTTATGTTAATTATTAAATATTATCTTTATCGACTTTTATAAAATAATGATAATATGTAAATTTGAAACATAACTTTATAATGAAAACTTATGAGTAATAAAATATCAACTGATAAAGAACGTAAAATTATTGAAGATTTCGCAAAAGAGATAAAAGCTAAAGCGGAAAAAGGAACTCATCCTGAAAAAACTGTAATTGATTTCAGAAATGATAAGCAAAGGGGAAAAGCTGGGGAAAGAGATGTTTATTTAATACCAACAAAGCTTTTAAGATTTAGAAAAGATAATGGGCGAATTGCATCGGACATTTTAAGTTATGAAAAATTAAATGGAATTTTGGATGAAACACTTGAATCCACGCAAGAAATAATTCGTTCATTTCTGAAAGAAAAAGATAAAGAGAATAACGAAAAACTTGCAAAATTAATTGAACATAGTGGGCAAAACGACGCAGCTATAATTACTTGTGATGGATTTTTGATTAATGGAAACCGAAGAAAAATGACAATTGAAGAATTGTTTCAGAAAACTAAAGATAAAAAGTATGAAACAATGAAAGTTGTTATTTTACCGGGCATTGATGATGAGGGAGGCCCACCAACTTTAAAAGAAATAGAGAAAATTGAAAATCGATACCAGCTTCAAAGTGATGGTAAATCAGAGTATACGAATTTTGATAGAGCAATTTCAATAAGAGCTAAAATGCGACGAGGTATGAGTCTAGAAGAACAGTTACGAGATGATCCCAGTTTAGTTGGATTAACACAAAAAGAATTTAACAACGAGATTAAAAAGTATTGGAATTGGTTTTTAGGTCCGCTTGAATGCGTAGATAGATACCTTGAACAATTGAACAGAGCCGAGCTATATGATAATATAACTGAAGGGAGGATGGACCGAGAGGGACGTTGGTATTCCTTTATCGATTATTATTCTTTTTACAAACAACTACGAAATGAAGATGGTGAATTAACCTCGAAAGCGATTGAGTGGGGGATTGAAGATGATGAAACAGGCGACATAGAAAATGTTGCTTTTAAAATTATAAGAAAAAAAGATTTTAAGGATTATAAAACACATGAAATAGTTAGGAAGTTGCCAAAATTATTTGCGAATAGAGAGGCAAAAAAAGAATTAATGAAGATTAGAAATGTCCCTGATGAATTATCAAAAGAAAGTTATAACGCAAATGACGATTTTAGAATTCAAGATAGTAAATGGGGGAGCGAGAATGCGACTGTAATCCTAGGTAGGGTTAATACAGCTCTAAAAATACTTAACCATGAAAAAGAAAGAGAAACACCGTTAGATTTATTAGAGGATGCATTAAAAAAATTAAATCACGAGAATATGGAGCCAGAGGCTGTTGATACTTTAAAAATCAAAAATGCGATGCAATTAACAAGAGATATACAAAAAAGAGCTAGAGATTTAGAGAGTGAATTTTATCATATAGATAAGGATAATAAAGAAAAATTAAAAAAATTGAGTCGAAGGTAATGATATTAGATTTTTCCAATGACGAATTTTCTTTAAAAAGTATATCGCTAAAATCTAATCAGATTAGTCAATTACAAAACTGGGGATTTAAACGAGACTTTGAAAATAATTTATTTTATGCAGGTAGAAGTCCTGATAAAGTCCTTATCAAGGTTGTAAATTATTTTAAAAAAGAAAATATTGATTTTGAACCTACCGAAGACTGTAAAACTAAAATTGAAATAATTACTACGAAAACAAAGTTATATGAAGAAATAAAAAATTTAGGTAATAATTTTAAACAGGGTGAATATGATAGAAATAGCTTTAATGTTTTCAAGAGTTTCCTAAAAAGTGAAATCCCTAGGAAATTAAAAAATCATCAAGTAAAAGCTGCATTTCACTTGTATACAATTCATAATGGGGCAAATTTTTCGGTACCTGGTAGCGGAAAAACAACTGTTGTATTGAGTGTATATGAGAAGTTAAGAGTTGAAGGTAAAGTTAATGTATTATTTGTTGTTGGACCACCAGCTTGTTTTGGACCTTGGAAAAAGGAATTTATTGATACACTTGGACGTATACCTAAAAAAGTGATACTAGCAGGAGGTGACAAAAAAACACGTAAAAGTGAATACTTTGTAAATAAAAACAATAAAGCTGAATTATATCTTACAACTTTCCATACTTTGTTAAAAGATCAACAAGAAATTAACACCTTATTCTGTCAAAATGGAATAAATGTGTTTTTAGTAATTGATGAAGCACATTATATAAAACGACTAAATGGAAATTGGGCCAGTGCTGTTTTAAATATTGCAAAGCATTCTAAATTCAGATGCATACTAACAGGTACTCCTGCACCACAAGGTTTAAGTGATTTGTTCAACTTATTTGATTTTTTGTGGCCAGAAAATGATCCAATCGAAACAAATTCAAAGGTAAAGCTTCAAACTTTTGAAAAAGAAAATAAAATTAGTGATGCACAAGAAATTTTAGATGATAGAATTGGACCATTGTTTTACAGAGTTAGAAAAAAAGAATTAGGTCTATTGAAACCAAAATTTCATGAACCAATAATGCTTCCAATGAACAAATATGAACAAGTGGTTTATGATGCAGTTGAAAAGAAAATAAAAAGCTATTCATTGAGTGATTATCTGCAAAATATAGATTTTGTGAATAAACTCAAAAGAGGAAGAATGATACGATTACGTCAGTGTGTTTCTTATCTGCATCTTTTAAATAAAGTAATTG
>CAZOAP010000051.1:0-493 GCA_964577645.1 uncultured Ignavibacteriales bacterium | reverse complement strand
AGAATTTTATTACAAGCGATAAAGACTTACGATATATTATAAAAGATTATGACAATATAGAAACACCTGCGAAATTTCAATATTTAAATAAAATGTTAAAAAAATTACAATTAAAAAAACAAAAAGTTGTAATTTGGACTAATTTTATAGGGACTATTAACAAATTAAAAAAATTTATTATACACAATATGGGTCTTAACAGTGAATGTATTTATGGTCAGACACCTATTGAACAAACTTCTATTTCTGACGAAAAAACAAGAGAAGATATTAGGGATGAGTTTGTTGATCCAAATAGTGGATTAGATATATTAATTGCAAATCCAGCGGCTTGTGGTGAGTCAATATCTTTGCATAAAACTTGTCATCACGCAATTTATTACGATTTAACATATAATTGTGCGCAATATCTACAATCTCTTGATAGGATACATAGAGTTGGAGGTTCAGAAGATATTGAAGCAAATTACTATTTCTTGCAATATATTAATAC
>CAZOAP010000050.1:8523-16051 GCA_964577645.1 uncultured Ignavibacteriales bacterium | reverse complement strand
CTATACCCATTCTGCAGTATGCTTCAGCTGAAAGCGGGTCAAGCTCAATAGCTTTGGTAAAATCTGAAATTGCATCATCATACAGCTGCATTTCTCTGTAAATAGCGCCACGTGTATTATATACATCTACACGGTTCGGACCCAGCTCCAGTGCTTTATTAAGATCACTCAAAGCCCCTGTTGTGTCACCAATAAACAGCCTCATTGAGCCGCGGTTCTTGTATGAATCAACATTATCCGGCTGAATTTTAATTGCTTTATCAAGATATCCTATCGCTTCTGATGTTTTGCCTTCGCCGTAATATATCACTGCAATTGAATTCATAGAAACAACATCTTTGGGATTGAGCTCCAGCGCCTTGTTATAGTTCTTTAATGCTTCTTCACCATTCTGCATGTAAATGTATGCCGTTCCCCTGCCGCTGTAAGCACTGTAATTCTTAGGGTCAAGTGTTACTGCTTTATCAAAATCTGATAGCGCATCTTTTACTTTCCTCAGGAAAATTGCCGTATTACCGCGCGCTATGTATCCTTTTGCACTGTCGGGATTGTATTCAATATACTTTGTATAGCTGAAGTATGCATCTGCAAACTTTCCGTCACGAAAGTACTCCTCACCCTGAGTGTAAAGAACTTCGGATTCCTGTGCATATAAGCCGGCAGCTATGAACAAATATAATAAAAGGAATTTTGCTATGTGTCTCATGTGATGATACTTTTTTATGTGGTTTTGGATTTAACAAGCTCACTTACAGTTCTGCCGTCATACAAGCCGTTATACTTTTCCTTGAAATATGGCATAATTTCTTTCATTCCTTTACCTTCAGCTATCAGCTCTGTAACAATTTTTTCAATATCTTCCCGGCTTAGCTGTGCTGGAAGGTAAGCTTCCAGTATCTTTTTCTCTTCATTAAGCTTTGCCTTGGCTTCATCGCTGACATCAAAAGACAGGGTTTCATCAGCATTTTTCATGAATTTGCGGATAATTTTAAATTCATCATCTTCGGTAATTTCTTTGCCGCTTTTGGATTGTGTGAATATTTCAGCATATAATGTTGAAAGCAGGTTAGCTTTCACCGTTTCTTTTGCAAGCTTTGCCTGCTGCATATCTTTACGGATTGTTTCTATAAGCATATATTTTACTTATTTGTTAAATTAATGAAATCTATCAAAATTATAAACATTTATATAAATTTAAACTGCTTAAATTAATCTAATCTAAATTATTGTAAGTACAATTCTTTAAAAGATGTATTATATTTGTAACAGAAAGGAGACATTTTATGCCTAAGAAATCTCTTTTTATACTCTTTATAATCATCCTATCCTTCATATTAAGTACAAATATTTTTTCTAACGGTGTTTCAGTTGTTAATGCTTCTACGGGTGTATATCTCAGGCTTACTTCAAGTTATGTATATGTAAATTGTGAAAGCCAGGTTTCCGTTGTAACTGCAACCCAGAATTTTTTTAATAACCTGGGAGCGGATAAAAATGTGAAATATGCTTTCCCTATGCCTGAAGGAGCCAGTGCTATCAGTTTACGGTGGAAAGTGAATGGTTTGTGGTATCAGGCACAAATTAACCCAAATTCACAGGATACCGGGTTACCCGGCGGACAAATGAACACAAATTTAAGGACTCATCTTGGTACAACTCCGCTTTTTTTCACAATACCTCAAACAGTTAAACAGGATTCCAACCTTATAGTTGAATTAAAATATGTTAAGCTCCTGCCTTATTCATTTGGAAATGTCAGTTTTGTTTTTCCAAATGATTACCATCTTATCCAGACATATATTCTAAATAGCCAGGTTCTTGATTTCAATTTAAGTTCACCCAGGACCATAGATATTATCAGGCTGTTAAGCAGCCACCCGGTGAGTGAATTTTCAAATAACGGTAATATTGCACATATTAAAAGTGAAATATCGGAATCTGCAGCAAATCAAAATTATTCGTTAAGATATTCATTGAATTTAAATCAGCTTGGCCTTTATAGCTACAGTACATTGATTCCGCAAAATCAGCTACCTGACTCATTAGGCGGTTTTTTTACATTTATTGCTGAACCTGACCCAAGTGCAAATACACAGATAATCAGAAAGGTTTTTACATTAATTGTAGACCGCTCAGGAAGCATGTCAGGCACAAAAATAACACAGGCAAGAGATGCAGCAAAATTTATCGTTAATAATCTTAATGAAGGTGATAAATTTAATATTGTGGATTTTTCAGATAATATTCTTTCATTCAGAAACGGACATGTATTCTATACTCCGACAAGAAGAGATTCTGCAATTATCTATATCAATAATTTCCAGGCATCCGGAAATACGAATATATCAGGAGCATTCAGTCTAGCTGTTCCGCAATTTTTATCTTCAAACGATAGTACAGCAAACATTATAATCTTCTTTACTGACGGACAACCTACAGCGGGAATAACTGATATGACACAGCTGCTGGCACATATTCATAATTTGATACTCAGCACTGAAACTAATATATTCTTATATTGTTTTGGGATAGGCACCGATGTTAATGTTCAGTTACTTACCCTGATGGGATCACAGAACAGCGGCCTTTCAGAAATGCTTGGAAATGATGAGCTTTACAACAGAATAACAGATTTTTATCTGAGGATTCGTAATCCTGTCTTACTTTCTCCGTCAATAAGTTTTTCACCTGGTAATGTTATTGAGCTTTACCCGGATCCGCTCCCTAATTTGTATAAAGGCCAGCAAATGATAGTATCAGGCAGGTACCTCCAGCCCGGACCTGTTACAGTAACTTTAAGCGGCTTCGCGTTCAATCACCCTGTATCTTATCAATACAGCTTTAACAGGATTGATTCTGCAGATACCAGATATCAGTTCCTGACAAAGATCTGGGCTAAGCAGAAAATAGATCATTTGCTGATTCTATATTATGCTCTAAATCCAAATGATCCGGCTGCTATTGCTTTAAAAAATCAGATCATCCAGATTAGTATTGCGTATGGGGTACTGAGTCCGTTTACCAGTTTTGGTAACATAACAGGAACTGATCCAATTAACGGAGAAATTACGGAAATTGCTGAATCATTTAAATTAATCGGTAATTATCCCAATCCATTTAATCCTTCAACCACCATTAAACTGCAGGTTAATAAGAATATGGTTAAAACTGCGTATATAAGGATTTATAATGTTTTAGGGCAGTTAGTTAAAGTAATTGAGTTTAATGTTAACGGCAAGGGACTATATGAAATAAAATGGAATGGCGACCTATTAAATGGCAGTACAGCAGCTTCAGGTGTATATTTTTATATTATAGATCTTGGTGATAACTACTTAAAGAGTAAAATGGTATTATTGAAATAATATTAAAAATTAATTTTGGGAAAGCCTCATTTAAATAACTAAATGAGGCTTTCTTGTTTGAGAAGATATTTAGAGGAGCACTTAAAAAATTCTTAGTCAGGCATTAAGACCCTGTCGATAACATGTATCACCCCATTTGACTGCATTACATCATATGTTGATATATTTGCTGTGTTACCTTTTTCATCTTTAAGCACAACATTTTTTGAACCGTTCATCATTGCCCATAATTTTCCGCCTGATACCGTTGTTATCTCATATTTGCCGCCATTTTCTTTTATCTTCATAGCAATTGCATCTGAATCCCATTTGCCTGCAATAACATGATAGGTCAATATCTTTACAAGCATATCCTTGTTTTCAGGTTTTAAAAGGTTATCAACTGTACCTGCGGGCAGATTTTCGAATGCATCATTAACCGGCGCAAAAACTGTGAACGGTCCTTCGCCCTGCAGTGTTTCAACCAGACCTGCGGCTTTTACAGCAGCAACCAGCGTAGTATGGTCTTTTGAATTCACAGCATTTTCTATGATATTTTTCATAGGGTACATTGCTTCACCGCCGACCATGACATTTTGTGAGTAGGTACTGAATGCTGTTATGATCATAATACAGACTGCAAAAACTAAGTTTTTCATGTGTTATTTTCCTTTCGTATAAAAATGGTTATTGTTTTCTCTTACACAATGTTATACGAATGTAAACTCCACAGGGATTTACCCGAAAAAAATATTATCTAAAATTATTGATAAACAGTAATGGTATTAGAAGAAATTAACAAATACTGAAAATTTGGTTTCTGTTTAACCGCTTAATTTATTTTCAGATTGCTGTTTGGCAGCATCTACCCATGCTTTTGGAGCAAAAAAATTATAAGATTCACGCCTGTATGTTGCATAATATGCATATCCCCATATGGGTGTATTGGGATAGTAATACAGGTAGCCTGTTGAAAGATCTATTGCTGAGGGGAATTCAGCAGCAGCAAAATGTTTAGGTGAATAATTGTTCAGAAACCCTGCAAGCTCTGCGGAAATATTTTCAGTTATGATAAGAGGATAGACTACAAGCATTGCACCAAACCCCAGTGGAGCTCCTGTTCTGTGACGGTTAGCAAGCGAGAACATCTTTTCACTGAATACTTTCATTTCGTGTCCCGTAGCACCTTCAGGCATATATTTTACACAAATGTAACAGTCCACTTTACCGAATTTTGTTACCTCTACCCTGCTGCGTTTATAAACACGGTCAGTCCCTGCTTCAGCATTTACAGTAATGGCTTCAAACCCGTAATATTTAAGCCATCCATCCAGCATTTCAAAATATTTATCCGATACTTGTGACATAAAATTGTATTTACCCGTTGAACAAAGTTAATCTATAAAATTCCTCATAAAAATGAAAATAAATACTCCATTGGATTTCGCTGATGTTACCTGCTCCAGTTGATAGTATCTGCACCAAGCAGCCGTAAATATGTGTTGGATGCATGCTCGAAACCTACCCAGCAGAAATAAGTACTATCTTCCCCGTTAACACCGCAGTTAAGAGGGTCCATTGAGCCCAGAGACTGCTTTGTTTCTACATGCTTGTACACAACACTGTCCTTAAGGTAATCATGGGCTGTCTGTATAACCGCTGCGACAAGCGGCGGTACTGTTGTGGGTATGTTCTCATTGATTATATTCGGCAACCCTGCCCACGCAAAAGGCACTACATCTTTATTATTTACACATCGGTGCGATTCCGAACCCGTTGATGTCATCTGCGCATGGTAAGAGTTTACAAAACTTATATTACCCACTGTCGGCGCAGCAAATGTATATGTTTCAAGCTTGAATTTATTTGTATAGCCCATATCAAGGAACCATTTGGTAACAAGAGTTGCCATAGCTCCACCTAAAGAGTGACCGGTTATAAACATCTTTTGCTTTGGCGCGTTAAGTGTATTCAGATATGACTGTAACGACTGGCTGGTTAAAGGGTCACTGGTAGCAAGTAATGTATCTATACCTTTTAGTGTGCCAAGAGCAATTGAATCACCTCCGCCTGAATATGGCCATTTTTCCATATCCCATACTTCAATATCTTCTACAATATTGGCAAAATTAAATACTGTACCCCTTACACATATTGCATAATGCAAAGTATCACCTGTAGAATCAACTGCCATGTATATCAGGTTATCACCGGTTGGACTTACACCGGGTCCCCAGCAAACATGCCAGTTACCGCCGGTTGAGTAATTGCTGTCAGCAAGCTGCAGGTTAATTGAGTCACGTATCTGCAAAGCATTGGTATTGCCTTCAGCTACATAGCATAAGGCTGAAAGCGTCATCATCACACCGGCTTCATTCTGGTCATAACCGCCGAACATTGGTGTTGTATTCCCGCCGGTGCCTGAAAGGTCATCACTGCAGCCCCCATACAAAAAAAAAGAAAAAATAACGGCAATTAATAAAAGTACAGTATTAATGGATTTTGGCATTAGCAATATTTTTATAATGAATAATTTATTTTTGCAAATATACGTTTTATTATTATTTGTGTAAACACCGGCGATCGTTAACAATTACTATTATATATAAACAAAAGGCTGTCATTCTACGGAGGTAACGAGAATGTCAGCCTTTTCTAAAGGAGGAGAAAATCAGGAAAAATCCAGCAAGTTACTATTTTACCAGTACCATTTTTTTGATAGAGGTAAACTCTGATGTTATGATCCTGTAGAAATAAATTCCACTGGCATATTTAGATGCATTCCACTCAACCCTGTAACTGCCTGCACTCAGCTGGTTATTTACCAGTGTTTCAATTTCTTTGCCAAGCATATCATATACTGCAACTTTTACAAATGTTGCTTTGGGTACATCTATATTTATTTTCGTTGAAGGATTGAATGGATTCGGATAATTCTGACTCAAACTGTATGATTTTGGTATTATTCCGCTTATTGGGTCAATACCGATTACTCCAATACCTGTCATGTAAAAATTAATTGTATCAGGGCTTACACTGCCAACAACAACATTCTTTTCAGCCTGGTAATACCCGAACCTGTCGCAAATAACCCTGTAACTGCCCTGCTGAATATTATTAATATCATAAGGGCCACCGGTGCGTGATACACTGTACCCTTTGAATTCAGCACCATTCATGGCATAAACTATAGCATTTTGCAGACCGCCTGATTGCGGCGGGGCAACATAAACACCTCCGCTTATGAATGAATTTCCCCCTGAACCTGTTATCGGGAAAACATTTACATCGATATTAAATAAATTGTTGTTAGTATATAATGTTCTGGATGATGTCCAGGAAATAGTTCCGCTTACTGAACCGGTATGATAAGTAGGTACAAACTGCGGCGGTACGGGAAGATCTTCATCCTCATCATTTGGATAAGCCATAATATCGCAGCTGTCAATAGATAAGTTCCTTAAGATATAGTCCCCATTGGATTGTATCAGGGCAGTATCAACTACCATTACAGTATTTGAAGCCGGATCATATTTTAATGCTTTAACTATACCGTGAGTAACAGGCTGACCGTTGGGGAAAGTAACCCTGCCGGAAACTGCAAATGGCGGTCCAAATATTCCACCGTTAATTGTTTTTTGTGCTGAGCCGGATGAACCGACAGTAAACCCTAAATTATTTTCTACAAAATAAACTGAATTAAGATCTTTATCTGTGCTTGAAACCTGGAAGTTCCATATATCACTTCCGTTGGTTGTTTTTAAAATTACACCGCCTTCACCAACTGTATAACCTGTTTGCGCATCTTTGAATGATACTGAATTCAGGTCTTTATTTACTATACCCTGCTGTATCCATGTTTCACCTGCATTGGTGGATTTGTATATTACCCCTGAAGAGCCATATGCATATCCGCCAACAACGTAACCTGTTGTGGGATTGGGAAATTCAATACTTCTGAAATCAATATCTGCTGTAGAAGGAGAAACTTCATACCATGAATTTCCGCCATTTACCGTTTTATATATTACACCGGAATATGGCTCATTCATTTTACCGCCTGCAATATACCCGGTGTTTGCATTTACAAAATAAACAGAGTTCAGCTTGTTGCCATACATACTAATGAACTGCAGGTCCCATGAATTTCCGCCGTTAGTGGTCTTAACAATTTTGCTGTTATA
>CAZOAP010000050.1:0-8513 GCA_964577645.1 uncultured Ignavibacteriales bacterium | reverse complement strand
TTATAGCCTACTGCATAACCGGTATTAATATCAGCAAAGTTAACCGCCAGCAAAGCTGAAAGATTCTGGTTTTCCCAGGTTACACCGCCGTCAATCGTCTTATATACAGTACCTTCACAAACGTAACCGGTATAAATATTATTGAAGTAAATTGATGAACCGCTGAAAGCTGTGGAAATGACAAGCCAGTTTGTTCCGCCGTTTAATGTCTTTAATATGATACCGTTACCGGCCATATAACCGATATTGTGATCAATAAAATAAACTGACTTCAAAACATTTTGTGTTCCTGATTGTAAAGGATACCAGCCGTTTTGCGCTGTGAGGCGGCCGGACATAGCAAATAATACGGTCAGCACTAACCCGAAAATAATATTTTTATTTATTTTGCTCATTTATTAAACCTCACAATTATTACTTTTTGCAACATTAATCTTACTAATGAATTGGTTTACACCATTCATACGTAATTTAACAGTAATTTACAAAAATAACAGCATAAAAATTATTATCATTATTACCAGGATCTGAATGCCCTGCACACCATTTACTACCATACTTTTTAAATTTGCCCTTTTTTAACTAAAATCAGCTAAATTATTAATAATAATAGCACGAATATGAAAAATAGGCTTATTATGCCTGTTAATGAAAATTTAATTTTAAATTCCATGGCTATATATATTTAGTTATTTCTTTTTAAATTCTTCTATTGTCATTGCCTGAGACCAGTAATGATTGAACAGGTTCCGCATATGCCCGGCATAATCCAGGTTTTCTATAATTAGATCCGCCTGTTTATGTTTGGGTACATTTTTATCAGCGGAAAGGTTTATAAATACATTCTCGGAATCAAATATTGTTATGTTTGGAACATTGAATGGAGCAAGCCTTACCTGCTCACCGCCTTTCTGGAACAGCTCACAAGCCTTCAATAATTCTGAATTCATTTCTGCGTCATCACTTAACTGGTATATAGAGCGGATTACACCGCCGGATTTTATGAAATGCTGTGCATCGCGGCTGAGCTCTTCTACAACAACCCTTCGCGGGCTGTACATCCCGAAAATTTCCTTTTTGGAATTGAGAACAAGCTCCATATACTTGGCTATCCTGTGTTTGTTGAAGCCGCGTATAAGCTGTATGTTCCTGTCAGGTCCCTCGGTTTTGGCTGATTCAGATTTATAGATCTGCTGCAGCTCACCAAAGGTTTCATTCAGGCTGTTTAACCTGTTATTGAAGTTCTTTTTATAATCGCTTGTGATCTTATCAAGAATTATTGCAGGGTCAATTATCTGGTAATTTAAAATTGTATTGGTTTCAATTTCATTGCAATAGCCTTTTGAAACAAATGATTTGAGTATGTCGTAAATAGAGTTCCTTATTATCTTAGCTTCCTTCGCAATATCAGAAGCACTCATAGGGTTACCGCTCAGCAATACAATAAGTACTTTGGATTCATATTCCTTGAATCCAAGTGTTTTAAGGCGTTCTATTAAAATATCTTTATTCAATATTGCTGTAGTTATAAGCTACTGCAATATAACATTACAAAATCGAATTGTCAAGCTAAATCTGTTACTTTATGTAATTTATATAACTAATATATTAAATTGATAGTTAATAAAAAAGGCAATCAAAATGATTGCCTTAATTCATGAGGAAAGAAGAAAATAGCTAGGTTTTAAGAGGGCGTAAAAAAAACGAAGCGCAGCTGCCTGTGCTGCAGTGATAACAATTGTTTCTCCCGCCCTTCGAAAGAGAACAAAAGATCAAGACAGTGACCGCTGCGCTTAGAAAAAAATCGGAACGCAGCACCACATGACTGCAATGGCCATAATTGGTTCTCCCGCCCTTCGAAAGAGGACAATTTGCCAGGACAGTATAGATGCTGCGCTCTTTTAAACATTAACAAAATTTTATATTAATTTAATTCCACTTTAAAATCTATTCCGGGGTTATAGCTGCCTGTTTTAAATTACCTCCGTTGACGCCGATGCTCAAGCGGACTGTAACCCCGGTAAAAGCTGTAAGAGATGTTAATATTACTATTTACAAACAAGCTTAAGGTACGATTAAACTTACTTAACCAGCATCATTTTCTTAGTCATGCTAAAACCATCACTTTGCAGCCTGTAAAAATAAATACCGCTTGGCATATTTTCTGCATTCCAGTCAACATTATATTTTCCTGCATTCATAACCTCAGAAACTAATACTTTAATTTCCCTGCCCAATGCATCATAAACTGTAACTTTTATAAAATCAGTTTTCGGTATTTCAAAAACTATGTTTGTTACTGGATTAAACGGATTGGGGTAATTCTGTTCAAGCGAATATTGCTTTGGAATAATATTGCCTAATGGTGTTACACCTATAAGATTAAAGCAGTCATAATAATAGTTTTTAATATTATCTGTAAGGTTCAGCAGATCACAAACACTTTGGTTATTATTACTGCCCCGAGTTATACTGAACAGGTAAACTACAGTTTGTGTATCTCCTGATGCCATATTAAACGGACCGCAATTGATAAGGTTTCTTTTATCAGTACCTGAACTGTCATACCAGCCTGTTTTTGTACATGCGTCCCCGGAATATTTATATGTTGTTGGCTGTCCTGTTGTAAAATTTATCATAGTATTTCCGCAGCCATCTTTACTCATTAAATAGTTGTATGCCTGAACAGCATTACCCGGATCACCATAGCAGTTTCCTCCTCCATTAGAGAACAATATATGACCTGACATCATTTTCATTTTATAACCAATCAAAGTGTTACATGGTAACTTGGCAGTATCACTGTTTATACCTGTATGTATAACTGGTCCCTGTAATAGCCTGTAGCCAACTGCTGGCGGAGCAGAGCCATAATCAGGATCGTTATTATCAAAATTATACGTAAAGCCGATATTTTTTATACTATCACATCCCCCTGCATCGTCACTGGCATCACCAAGATCAGCATCATTAATAAGTCCAATATATGTGCTATCCCAGTTCTTACCGCTTTTGTTAATTATTTTATACCTTACAAAATAAGAATCCCTGAAACCTTCAGCATCAAATGCATATGCTAATTGCTGTACTTCAACTCCAAGTGGTAACGTACCTCCTGGCAGACTTAATTCACTTAAATGAATATCATTATTACAATTTGTATAATCCATAAACACCGTAAATATCATTTCACTTGGTCTTGCTGTTCCGTTTCCTGTCCCGGGTCTGTCAGCATTCCACCCCGGCTGGTAACCCGGTACGCCATTCACCTCCACATAAGGTGCTCCAAGGTTAACTGGCCATGCACTCCATGGAGAGTAATTAAAAGTATAAGTTCTGCCTCCGGCTGTTTTTGTTCTTACACCGCCATTTACAAGAGTTTGATCTGTAACACTGACAAGGTAGCCGTTAAATGCGGAATCATTGCAAACCGATAATGGGGGAACCTGTCCGTTAACTGGAATATTACCAGGTGAATAATGAGTATTATACATGGATGCAGCAAGTCTCAATTCTTTCTGATTCCCTGAAATGACTGACTTTGCACCAATAAATATTCCGGTTGTATAAATTGGAGACAATCTTTGAGCTGCACCGCTTGGCCAAATTAAACCTGCTGCACCACCGGAAAATGTAACTTTATCGTAATTAAAATATCCGTCTGTTCTGAACACTGTATTAATATTACCTGATTGTAAAAAAATACTTTTAGGTGTAATTAAGGTTGTACTGCTTATTGTTTTAAATTCATGGTTATTTGCTATAACCAAAATTGAACTGCTTAACAATATCAGGGCTGAAACGAGGACCTTTTTTACCATAATTGTAAGATTAAATTTTTAAGATTTGTTTCTTTCGATGTAAAAATAGTATTTTTATAAAGATTTGGCAAAGATTTTTATATGAGTTTGTTAAAAGGGCAATATTTTATAAAAATCCCTATTTTTTTCTCAAAATGCCTAATTTGTACAATAAACCACACTTTCTTAAAGACATTAAATTAAATTTGTTAAATAGAGTAATTCATTAAAAAATTTAAAATAATGAAATATTAATCAAAAATCCGTTATCGTGATTTATGATAACGGATTTTAATGTATGTCTTCAGTTTAATAGAGAAAAAATTCTATTTCAGCAAAATCATCTTTTTTGATTCTGTAAAATCATCTGTTGTCATCCTGCAAAAATACACACCGCTTGGAAAGCCGGATGCATCCCAATTAACCTTGTACTTTCCGGGTTTCATTTCTTCACTTACCAGAAACGAAATTTCCTTTCCCGTTATATCATATACTTTCAGGCTTACAAAAGAGTTTTTTGATATATCAAAGTTAATAACTGTTACCGGGTTAAATGGATTCGGAAAATTCTGCTTCAATGAAAATTTTTCTGGTATCTCAGTTGAAACCGGTTCAATCCCTATAACCGGCATATTATAAGTAAATTTCATCTTACTGATTGTTCCGTGATTATTAACAAATAAATTTGCCCTGTCATAATACAATAACTGTTCAGCATACATATTAGGTGAACCGACAAATCCGCTTCCTGAATTAGTTGACACGAAAACAGGTTCATATGATACTCCGCCATATACGAACAGGTTAGGATCATCTTTTGCAATATCCACTGCCCAGCTTGCTCCTTCAAACTGGGTAAACAACCATGTATTACCGGATGTAAAAGATCTTTTTAACCCTGTTAATGCATTTACAGGACCTAATTGTGCATGTAAAACAAGATTCTTATTCAAATTTGATAGTGCAATTGCCGGCATTTCAGAGTAATTTGTATCTGCTATTATATCGGATAAAAACCAATCGTAACCCCCATTAGTTGATTTACGTAATTTTGCTGGGTAATGATTTGTAGAAGAATATAATACCTGTGAATTATCATAAGATACAGCCAAATCGCACCAATCATCATACTCACCTGTTGCTATTTTTATCCAGTTTGCCCCAAAATCAACTGACCTGAAGACAGAATCTTTTGCTCCCAAATATACTGTATCAGGATGCTGAGGGTCCTGGTTCATATAATTTCCTATTGCATCTATTGAAGTTCTGTGTACCTCAGTCCAGTTTAAACCATAATCACTCGTTCTGAATATAATGCAATATGGAGATGATATGTTGAAATTAACACCAGCAAGTATTTTAGAAGAATCTTTACAATTTATCAATAATTGAGTACTGTAAATATTTCCGGTTCCCAGCGGCAATGTGCTGAGTAACGTCCAATTTATCCCTGAGTTCACAGTTCTGTATAACTTTTCCCTCACAAGAACAAACATACCGCCCCTTCTTTGGTAGTTAATATCCATTACCTTATTCATTGCAAAGTTATTAGATGCAAAAAGCTGTACAAATGAAATTGAATATGTTGTACCTGAAGTTAAAGACCATGACATACCTGAAAGCGTTGACCGCATAATCACATTTTGAAATTTAGCGGCAGCATAAGCTCTGTTGCCTAATGTATACATTGAACTGATTTCATCCCTGAATTCATTTGTTGAAAAAGTAAAATTCAGCCCTGAGTTTGTTGTATTCCATATAGAACCGCTTTCAAGTAAAATATTAAAATTTTGAGATGAAAGTATATTAACAGAATTTACAGCCGGGTGAGAAATAATATTCAGCTTTCTTTCATTCCAGCTGTTACCATTATCGGATGATATGTACAATACATCTGAGTATCCCCCTGCAATGATCAAATTTCCCAATACATCAAAAGTCTTTATTTTTACAGAAGGAGAAACACTTGTTGTAAACCAGTTTATACCTCCATTTGTGGTTTTAAGTATAAGGTTACTTTCGCCGCAGCAATATCCTGTTGTTTGATCAGTAAACTTGATCTTATTCAGATGAAAATTTACTCCTGAAACAAGCTGAAACCAGTTAACACCGCTATTAGAGCTTTTTAAAATTTTACCGTTATCGCCGCAAATATACCCGTTTATCGTATCTATAAAAAATACTGAGTTCAGCTTTTCTGTTATAACCGGTATATTTATCCAGCTGCCGCCAAAATCTGAAGAATAAGCATAAAAGCCATTATTTCCGGCTGACCATACAGTTCCCCCAATTGAATGAACAGAATTAATGTTTTCACTTCCAATTGTTACACGTGAATAAGTTGAACCGCCATTTGTACTTTTAAAAAACTGACCTGAATTTCCGGCTGCATATACTATCAATATAGATGGTGAACATACATCATTTAAGCCCTGGGCTGTGGTTTGAAGGTTTAAAAAGTAAATTAAAGTTAATATGAAGGTAATAGAGAGCTTTTTCATTTTCATTTTATTTAGGTTAATAAATGATTTTGGACAATTTAAATATATATTTCATTGTAATTGAATGCAAAGATTTTTAAATAGTTTTGTTAAAAGAAAATCTGAATATTAGTGTGTCTGGAATTGATTAATATGGCTTTTTATGCATTCTTTTGAGTTAAAATTGAAGACAATTTTGACTATTTGTTAATTATTAAGGCAAAACCATAATACTATGCGGGAATCAAAACTTACAGAAATGGTAAAGGGTATTACTCCTGCTGAATTTAAGAAATTCGGCGAATACCTGAACTCACCCTACCACAATAAAAGCAGGAAAATTATCCAGCTTTACGAGCTTATAAATTTCAATTACGATGAGTTTGATGCAAATATCATAACCAATGATAAAATTGCAAAAGCTATATTCAATGGCGAAGGTGATAAAGACCAAAACGTAAGAACCCTTATAAGCAGCTTCACTGCCCTGCTGGAAGATTTCCTTATTATTGAAGAGCTTAACAGAAATTCCATTCAGCAGAAAACATTCCTGCTAAGGTCTCTGCGTGATAAAAACATCCTCAAAACCTTTGACATGATCTCAAAGGAAATATCTGATATCCAGCAGAAGGATTTTAACCGGAATACCGATTATTATTACAACGAATTCACATTCAAGGAAACATGGCTGAATTACCACGGTGAGGATCTTGATCTTGACCTGGATAAAAGCTACATGGAAATGAGCGATAACGCCGACCATTTGTTCATTGTAACAAAGCTTAAAGTGCTTAATACCGTTATAAGCAGAAAAATTCTCTCAGGTATAGGTATATATAAAAGTTACTGGGCTGTTGAAAATATCTTAAAATATATTGAAAAGAATATCCAGGATATCGAAGCTAATCACCCTATCATATATTCTGAATACAAAATATTAATGATGGTGCTGGAGCCTGATAATGCCGGACACTTCCACGACCTTGAAAAACATGTTTTCCACAATATCCAGAAATATAATGAAGAAGAGCTTGAGCAGGTATACTATTCACTTTCAAACTATTGCGTTAATAAAATAGCGCTTGGTGAAGATAAGTTTGTGAACGAGCTGTATAAGATACATATGAACTTCGAAAAAACCGGGTTCTACTCTAAGAACAAGAACCTGCAGTACACTGATTTTATAGGTGTGATAATTTGCGGGCTGAACCTTAAACACTTTAAATGGGTCGAGCACTTCTTTGAAACCTATAAAGGTAATATTGCCACTGAAGTTAAGCGTGATACTATCAATTTATCTTCAGCGCTTATTTCATTCCAGCTTAAAAAATATAAAGAGTGCATCGGTCATTTAAGCAAAGTTGGATACAAATACACGTACTTCTATCTGAAATCAAAGGAAACGCTGATAAAGGCTTATTATGAGCTTGATGAAATTGAATCACTTGAAGCAGTAATAGATGCAGCAAAACATTACTTAAAGCGCCATAAGGAAATGCTTTCTATTCATTATGAAAGATACATTCTGTTCCTGAATTATGTTACAAACCTTATAAAGCTTGATAAGAAACAGAAACCTGAGCTTAAATTACTGATGAAGAAGCTGGATGAGAACCGCACGACTATTGCAAGAGAGTGGCTGATCGAAAAAATTATTGAAATGAAATAAAAAGTTAAGCCTTAAATTTTTTGAACATATCACCATGACCGTTCAGGAATTCCTGTGTGCCCATCCTGCGCTTGCCTTCTATCTGAAGCTCAGTAATTTCAAGAAATTCATTCAGGCACGATACATAAAGCCTGCCTTCTTTAATAAAAAACCTGCCGGGCCCCTTAAGGCTATCCCAGTGTGATTTTATCGTAGAATATATCTTTATCATCTTCCCGTTATACTCAGTATATGCCCCGGGATAAGGCGAGAGCCCCCGGATAAAATCATAAACCTTATCAACTGAATTGTCAAAATCAATTTTACAGTCTTCTTTGAATATCTTTGGTGCAGGTGTTGCCTCTCCGTTATTCTGTTTTAATGCTGCAGGGCTTCCGCCTGAGCTTTCAATCAGCTCCACAGTATCAAAAACAGTTTCAGCTCCAATAGCCATAAGCTTATCATGCAAAGAGCCTGCATTATCTTCTGTGGTGATATCAACAGTACTCTGCATTATGATATTGCCTGTATCAACTTTTTCCTGCAGGCATAATGTTGTAACGCCTGTTTCACGCTCCCCGTTAA
>CAZOAP010000049.1:0-16209 GCA_964577645.1 uncultured Ignavibacteriales bacterium | reverse complement strand
TTAGCGAAGAATGACGGGACAAACTGGGTTAAATATGTTCACGGTAATTACGGCAGGGGTACATTTACGCTTTATGGCGGCCATGACCCTGAAGATTACCAGCATGCTGTAGGTGACCCCAAAACAGATCTTTCATTATATAAAAACTCTCCCGGTTACAGGCTTATCTTAAATAATGTACTTTTCCCTGCCGCCAAAAAGAAAAAATTGAAGACCTGAAATTTTTGTGAACGAAGTGCTATGCCTTTATGAAGCAATCCCGTAAAATGCAGTAAACAAATGTTTCATAAAAAAAGAAGCGAAGCAATATTACATCAAATTAATGATGTCTATTAATCTCATAACTTAATAGAATTGCTCCGCTCCTGAAAAAATGAACCTAAAGTTTTTAATTATTGCTTTGTTTCTTTATCAACTTTTTTATGCTTTTTACCGTGATGTTTCTTCCCTTTGTGCTTTTCCTTCATTTCCTTCTTATGAGTTTCCCATAACTGCTGCTGTGTGGTGGAAAGCACTGAATTTATCTGTGAATTGTAGGAATCCCTGATAGCCTTCATTTTCTCTTTTCTCGCTGTCTTATCCTGGTCATTTTTTGTCTGCTCCCACACTGACTTCATTTCATTACCTTTGGAAAGCATTATATCATATACCTGTTTATGCTGCTCATCTGAAAGAGAAAGCTTCTCCTTCATTTTATCAGCTCTTTTTTGAGCACGCTCTTCAGGAGTTTTCTTCTGTTTCTTATCGCCGTTATCCTGGCTGTAGGAGTTTGCTGCTGAAAACATTACTGCAATAAGCAATATTATCATGCCTAAAGCCCTTAAGCTTATAGACCTGCTGCTGTGTTTTGTTTTGATCATTTGGTTTTAGTTTGGTTTATAAAAATGCTGTAAATATCCCTTTAATACTAAGACAAATAATCACAGCAAAAAGTTTAAGCCAAACGCTCACTTTTACAATCATTTACATATGTAACAGCGTTAATCTCTGTAACAGATAGATTTATAGGGACAGTATTTACAGCGGTCAGTATCGGTTGTTTGAGTAAAGGGGGTTTTTTTATCAAATATTTTAGTTAAAAGTCCATTTAGCTTACTCTCGAAAATTTCTCTTTTTTCAGAATTTATAGGTTCACTTTCAAACCAAAAAACACCATCTGAAATTTTCTTGAGCGGGTATATACCAACTGTAAGCTTAGAGCTTTTATTTGCATCAAGGTATAATGAAGCATAAAATAACTGCTGGAAATTTTCTTTGAACTTTATATCTTCAAATATTCTTTCAATATGCTCAAAATCCGTAACTTTTGATGTTTGCTTTGATGTATCTACGGTGCCTGTTTTATAATCTATAATTCTTGTGATGCCGTCTTTAATTTCAACTCTATCCAGCCTGCCGTATAAGTTAATTTCAACGGTTGATCCGTTAATATTTAATATGACTGCCCTTTTAGCATCGTTTTCAAGCTCCAGTATTTTAAACGGTGCTTCTGAGCTGTCATTATCCAGAACTTTATTTATCAGCTTATTTATGACACTTTTATACAGCAGGTTCTTGCCCTGTTTAATTTTAGAAAATTCAGCATACTCCTTCAGCTCTTCACATGCCTGCTTCCAGAGCTCATCATAATTTTTATTGAACCACTTAATTTTAGCACTCAGCATTTCCGCGGTAATTTCTTTGCCAATATCATCCCTGTAAAGAATATCCATCAGCTGGTGGAAGATATTACCGAATGCAGCAGCAGAGAAATATTCCTCTACTTCCTCTTCTTCTTTCAGCTTTGCTGCTTTTTTAAAATAAAACTGCAGCGGACAGTTAATATAAGAGCTTAAAGTTGTTGCGGAAAATTGCTTTTCACTTTTAAGCAGTTCCAGTACTTCATCAGATTTTTCAATTGTAATTTCCCTGCGTTTGGGAAGCTCAATATCACCCAATAGCAGCAGGGACTCCAGCTTTACATTCTTATTTATTACTGCGAGCTCACTTTCAACCTGCATTATGAACCTGCTCTTTTCGCCGGCTGAAATTATTCCGGTTTCAGTATTATAAATCAGTGTTACATTCTTTGCCTTTTGCATCAGCCTGTAGAAATAATATGCATAATCAGCTTCAGTATCTTCACTTACAGGAAGCTTAAAGGCTTTTTTTATTGCAAATGGAATAAAAGAGCTCATTCCGGTTTCACGCGGCAGGATACCTTCATTTACAGAAAGTATATATACATTATCAAAATCAAGCGACCTTGTTTCAAGCATACCCATTATCTGTATACCTTCAAGCGGCTCGCCTGAAAACGGGATCTTCAACCGCTTTGAATTTTCAAGCAGGATGTTCCAGAATGTTTCCCTCTCAACATCAGCTGAATACTTATCAAGTATATCTTTTATTCTGTTAAGCTCTGTACCTGATCTGGTAAGGAATTCATTTTCATAAACACTAGCGTGGCTGCTTTTGGATATTGTTTCTGAAAGTGCGGCAATTATTTTACTGATGTAATCATAGCTTTCATATGCTGTATCTGCTGATGTGAATATATCATCAAACAGCAGATTAGCAGAGTCAAAAATCTTCTTCAGGTATTTTAATGATGCATAAATAATATTCCTTTTATTGATAAGGTTTACCAGCTCATTAATTTCCATTGGTGCAGTTTCACGTATATATGGATGCAGTAATACATTAATAATATCTTTGTGATAGAATTCCTTTGTTCTGCCATCTCCCATGCTGTTAATATTCAGGTCACGCAGCGCTTCAAATAAGCTATAAAGCAATGAGTTTTTGAAAGAATAACCCATTGTAATATTTATCTTATCAATATTTGCAGGGATTGACCTGAGTACAGGCATTAACAGGCTGTCATCTGGCAGTATTATTGCCGTTTTCAGCCGGTTACCCGCAGGCAATTTAGATAGTTCATTTCCCAATACTTTAGCCTGCGATACTTCAAGCGGCGAACCGATAATTCTGACGTTAATTTCCGAGCCCGAAAGGGAGTCCTCTATCCATTTTGGCCCATTCAGCTGAAGCTTGACAAAATTTTCCCTTAAAAACTTGCCTGATTCCTGTAATTTATCATTGATGTAATATTTATCAGCATCCCAGAACACCTCAGCAATATCCTGCTTCAGTAATTCAGCAATAATGCCTTCTTCACATTTATTAAGCTGGTTAAAGCCAGCAAAAATAATTTTTTTGTGATCAGTAGTGAACTTTCCTGTCTTAACTTCTTCATAAAGATTTCTGTAAGCCATCCCTTCGTAGCAGATATTTTTATTTACAAGTGATGACCTGAATTCATGGTAGACTTTACCAAGTATTTCCCATGTTTTAATGAATTCCTCCTGCAGTATATTTATATCCTTGCCTGAAAAACTGTTCCAGAATCTATAGAACTCATCGATATCAGAAATATTGAACTCAAAATCCTCTTCTATCTTTTTATGTTCACGCAAAATCCTGAAAATATAATCAGCCTCTGCATGATTTTTATCTATTTCATCAAAATCACGCAGTATTATTTCTCCCCAGGGATAGAATTTATCAAAGCTTACATCGGCAGCATATTTTTTATACACTTCGTAAAGCTCAAATATCAATGTCAGGTCATCAGCAATTAGCTTATCAGAATTTTCACTGATGAACTCACTTACACCGCATGTAACAGGTGACCAAAGTGGGGCTTTGATGATCTCTGAAAGGTACTTTTTAAAATATATTCCCGCCCTTCTGGAAGGAAATACTACCTGCAGAGCGGAAATATCACTTCTGTACTTAGCAAAGAGTTCCTGTGCCAGTTTATGTAAAAAAGGTTTCAAATATTCTGCTATTTTAGCGTTTCAATTTTATTATCATTAATATAATACAGGTACATTTCCGTTTCTTTATAACCCATCCTGCTGAGTATATCACTATATAACTTTATCTGTACTGCATGCTCTTTTAGTTTCTTTCCTGTCTTGTAATCAATAATAACAGCTTTATTTCCGTTTATTATTACTTTATCCGGCCTGTATATACTTCCCTCAGGCAATATGATATCTCTTTCGTTCATTACTTTATTGTTCGGGTTAAACCACTCTTTAACCAGAGGGAGTGAAAGTATCTTAACAATTTCTTCCCTCAGCTTTTCTTTTTGTTCGCCGGTAATTAATCCAAGTAAAACTGTTTTGTTTACTGCTTTATCAATTTCGGCATCAGTTGAATCACTTAAAAGAGAAAGTGCTTTATGCAGGATAATACCCCTGTTCTTCTGCTGATCCAGGTCTTTTTTTGATTCCGGCCTGTAACTTTCAAACTGAGGCTTTACAATTATTTTTTCAAAAATATTACCGGTTACCATAGAACCTATCCGGTATGCAGATGATATATTCTTTGTTTTTGCCGGTATGTGCATATCATCACCGGATCCATCTTCATACAAGTAATTCTGTGTTTCAAATTTCTCTGAGAGTTCTTCAGAGCCGGTAAGAGTATCGTAAATTATCTTTCCGGCATTGAGTGTTTTAGAGCCTTTTTGAGGTACACCTATAAACAGCTTTTCTTCTGCCCTTGTGAACGCAACATACATCAGGTTCAGGTTATCAAGGTTTGTTAAGGCTGCCTCTTCATTATAATCTTCTGCAAAATATGACTCCTTGAGTGATGACGATGCTTTAACAAAGTATGCCGGTGAAACATTGAACGGAGGCTTATCTGTTGAGACCCATATCATGTTACGGTTAGCATTCAGGTTGAACTCCCAGTTAGCAAAAGGTATAAATACAACAGGAGCCTGTAACCCTTTTGCCTTATGAATTGTCATTACCCTTATAGCATCTTCTTCATCGGGTATAATTATAGTATTTTCACCCTTATTTTCTTCCCACCAGTTTATAAATCCATACACATCGCTGTTATTTTCATCTGAATACTTCTTCAGTACATCAAGAAATCTGATAAGATAAGTATCCGACCTGTTTCCAAGCTCAAATATCATTATCAATTCCTCTGCCAGGTCATAAATTCCCAAACCGGAAAGCTTACTGTTCACCTGCAATGAATTCTCATTTTCAAAGAATCCCTGCGGTAATTTTGTTTTGAAGATTGTTTCAGAAAGCTCATTGATATTAAGGTGATCGGTAAAGATCTTATTCAGGTCATCACCAGTATCCTTAATATATTTCAGAAAATTGTATAGTATTTCTGCCCGGGCAATAACGTTACCGCTATCAACAATGTATCTAAAAATATTAATTAACAGCCTTACTTTGGGTGAGTTTGTCAAAAGGAGCGAATCACTTGAAACAACATTCAGCCTTGCATCAATTATTGCATGGGCTGCATCCACTGCATCAGAATTATTGCGCACCAATACCAAAAAATCCTTCTGCCTGTATCCGCTATTCAGCAGATCTTTTATTGCAGAAATCATATCCGATATCGCAAACTCTTTGGATGTTACTCCGCTTTCCTCATCATTTTTGTAAAATTTTATATTAATATACCCTGCATCAGAATTATCGGCAGATTCCTGGGAAATATCCTCGTATGCCTTTTTTATTATCTTGCTGTACTCTTCATCGGTATTTGCGGCACATACAACAGACGCCTTTTCAAAAAAGCGGTTATTGAAATCAACTATACGCTTTCTGCTTCTGTAGTTCACCCTTAAGCTTTCTTCCGATATTTCTTCATTAAAACCAGCCAGGGAATTCTTCACATCTTCAAGCAGCAGCTTCATGTTACCGTTACGCCAGCGGTAAATTGATTGCTTTACATCACCCACTATCATTGAACGGTTGCTTTCACTGAGGGAATTCTCAATTAACGGGAAAAAATTCTGCCACTGGAATGTTGATGTATCCTGGAATTCATCGATGAGAAAATTCCTGTAAAAGCTGCCTATCTTTTCATATACAAAAGGACTGCCTTCGCCTGAAATTACATTCAGCAGTAAATTATTGATATCAGATATTAGCAGAACATTGTTATCATCCCTGTATTTTTTAAGCTTTTCAACCAGGTCTTTGAAGATTCCGGTTATATAAATAGTTTTAACAAGCTGGGCTGCTGTATTATACTTAATAAAATTCTTATCATAATTTTCAACCGCAGCTAGCAACTGGTCATACAGCCCCGCTTCTGCTGCTGCCTTTACTGCCGGCTTGCTTGTTTTACCGAACCATTTATTTAAATCACCCGAAGCTTCCCTGGCTCTTTGCCCGGGCTCATACTCGCCTTTTCTTATTTTGTTTATCAGGTAATTCATAAATCCGGATTTTTTATATGGGAAGTCATCAATCACAAGGCTGTACATATCCATTAAATTTTCAGCATCAGCAGAAATTTGCTTCATTTTTCCTTCAAAATCATTTTTGATAGCAAAAAGCTGCCCGATAAATTCCTTCAGCTTTGTTCTGC
Source organism: uncultured Ignavibacteriales bacterium (assembly GCA_964577645.1). Classification (GTDB taxonomy): domain Bacteria; phylum Bacteroidota; class Ignavibacteria; order Tepidaquicellales; family OLB5; genus OLB5. The sequence goes on along the minus strand of CAZOAP010000049.1, from coordinate 9,804 downwards.
TTTCAAGAAGGTCACCTTTACTTGCTGCTCTTATCATATACCTTTCTGAAAATATCTCTTTTGCCAGCTCTTTTATCCTCAGGTCAATTTTCCAGCCTTTTTCATCATCTATACTGTAAAATATATAGTCTTCCAGGAATCCGGTCAGGTCTTTATCAATACCTGCATCATCTAACAGCTTATCGGTTATTTTATCAAGCACTACCTGCTGGTCAAGCTCAATATTATACCCAAGCTGCAGCTTAAGCTCCCTGGCAAATGAGCGTATAACTTTATGGAAGAAACTATCTATGGTTGATACTGAAAAATAAGAATATTTATGCAGTATGTTCTTAAGAATTACCTCTGCGGCTGTTTCTATATTACCTTTTACGCCTTCTGATACCATTACTTTTTTCAGGGCTTCGTCTTCACCCCTTGAAAGTTTTACAAGTGAAGATATAATCCGTGATTTCATCTCACTTGCAGATTTATTTGTAAAGGTTACCGCAAGCACATTTTTAAATGATTCGGGGTCATTTAATATCAGCTTTAAATATTCCTTAACCAGTGTATATGTTTTACCTGAGCCTGCTGATGAACGGTATATGAGGAAATTATTCATTTAATCTGTAAAGATATAGAAATCGGAATATTAGAAACAGGAATAAAAGTTATTCATATAAACATTTTTTTATTAAAGGGATTATTTCTGAGGTGTATCCTTTACCCAAAGTGTAACCCAATGCCATTTTTTGCAATTGGGACATTTTTCGTAGCGTTTATTGAACCAGTTCATTGCAAGCAGAGGCGGCGGGTAAATATTGCCACACTCCGGACATTGTGATTTACCCATAAAAAACTGCGTTATATTCATATTACCCATAAATGATCTTACAAGTATTAATATTGCGGCAACAAAGAAAAGTGTAACCCAGATCTGCAATATTATCTGCCATGTATCTGTTCCCAGGCTTCCAAAATTAATCTTTGCCAGATAAATTGGGAAATTACCCATAAAATGCATGAACATAGCTGCAAGTATTCCAAGTATGAACTTATTGCCAAGCTTTCTCAATGCAAGACTTGTCATAGCTCCGTGTATGATACAGACCATGAATCTTTCATTCACGAAACCTGTAAAATAATACCATGGCATAGCAGCATACTGCCCGCTTTGAGCAATGAAATTGCCTACAAGCCATATCTCACCTATCCCGAAACCGAGTCCAAGAGCCATAGCAGCCATAACAAAATTATCTTTGTTTATTCTGTTCCTGAAGAAAGGGAAGATCAGCGGAAAAAGCTTTGCAGGTTCTTCAGTTAGGGGAGCGTAAAAATTCTTTATAAAGCCGTATATATTTTCATGTGAGCCAAGTGCAAATTTAAATAAACCGTCAACAAGCGGCATTCTGACCATGTAGAATGCAATGAAAGCCATGGGAAGCTCAATAAGGAAAATAAAAAGTAACAGGTCCCTGTCTTCTTTTTTTGAGCGCCATTTTATGAATCCGCCGATAAGCAATACCGCTGCAGCGGTTGTTACAGCTGAGGTAATGTATATCTGGTGCATTTAGAAAATATTATTGTAAACCTGTTATGTGCTGAGCAGATGTTTTTCAAGAAAGCTTTCCATTGCCTCATAAAAATCAAACCTGTTTTCCTGGTTCTGGAAGCCGTGACCCTCGTTATCTTTGACCATATACGGTACTTCAATTCCCCTTTTTTTCAGGGCTTCTACCATCTGGTCAGATTCATTGATATTCACACGGGGATCCATTTTTCCCTGTGCAACAAACAGCGGGGTTTTAATTTTATCTACATGAAAGACCGGTGATGCTTCTTCAAGAAGCTTTGCATCCTTTTCCGGGTTTCCAACCATCTCATACAAAGTTTCAAGGTATGGTTTCCAGTATGGCGGGATAGATTTCATAAATGTAAAAAGATTTGATACACCAACATAATCAACACCTGCAGCGTAGAGATCAGGAGTAAATGTCAGCCCCGCAAGTGTTGCATATCCGCCATAGCTTCCGCCATAGATAGCAACCCGTTTCGGGTCAGCAATACCTTCTTTGATAAGCCAGTTGACACCATCAGTAATATCATCCTGCATGGTTTTGCCCCATTGCTTAAAGGATATTTCCCAGAATTTCCTTCCGTAACCGAGAGAGCCTCTGTAATTCATTTGCAGAACTGCAAAGCCGCGGTTAGCCAAAAACTGCACTTCAGGGTTAAATCCCCAAACATCCCGCACCCATGGACCGCCATGCGGATTAACAACAACCGGCAGGTTTTTATGCTCCCTGCCTTTGGGCAGGGTTAAATAACCGTTAATTTCCAGCCCGTCACGTGAAGTATACTTTACCGGTTTCATTTCAGCCATTTCTTCTTCCTTTATCCATGGGCTCACATCAGATATCTTTACCAGCTTATCAGTTCCTGTATCATAGTAGTAATTTGAGCCCAGCGAACGGTCACTGTAGGTCCTTATCATGTATATATTTTCATCATCATCAATATCTGTAATAACTATATCGTAACCCGGCAATTCCTTTTCAATATTTTTGTATATACTCTTTACTTTATCATCAAGGAATACTTTTTCACGCTTCCATGTTGTATAGCTTATTGATGTAAGTACTTTTCTTTTCTTTGAATATCCAAGCATACTTACATCTACATCAGGATGCTCATATAATACTTCAAGCTCTTTATTGTTCTTTATATCATATTTTACAATAGCGCTTTTATCCCTGCCTAAATTTGATGCAGCATATATGTGTTTATTATCAAATGTAAAAAATAACGGCATTAGGGTTTCCTTGAAGTTTGTGGTCAATATTGTTTTGAATTCATCCTGTTCTGAATCCCGGTACATTATTCCTGTATTTACTCCGTCAGTAGTGGTTGCAATCCTTATTTTACCATCATGATCGGTTGCCCAGCCGGAAACATTGCCCGGGTTTTCTGCAACCATATTCATTTCACCGGTAATAAAATTCAGCCTGTAAACATCAAATAACTCGGGATTCCTTTTATTCATTTCTACCAGGATATCTGTCTTTGAATCTTCAAGCTCATCCACCACGTTCACCCTTACTTTTTCAAAAGGCGTTAAGTCTTTTAAATTGCTGCCTGTAGTATCAACAGAAAACAGGTGAAAATTCTCGTCACCGGCATTATCCCTTGCAAATAATATTGTATCATCATTTCCCCACATATAGCTTGCAATATCCCTTTCGGTAACATTTGTTATTCTAACTGATTCATCTTTACCAAGCTCCTGAATAAATATATTCAGCCTTTCATTATGCGGAGCAAGGTATGATATATATTTACCGTTTGGTGAAACCTGGTACGATGTTTTTACCGGGTTTTTGAAAAAATCTCTGAGGGGTATTTCTTTTGGAGGAGCAACATTAAACTGGAAATTCTTCATTTAGATCCGATATTCTTGTAATTGATAATTATTAATTTAGATGCAAAATTAGCGATTATTATTCTCAGATTGAAGTTAATAAATGCTCTATAATTGCTTGTTTTTACAGTTAAAATTGAACTTTGTAAGGGAAAATTGATGGTTTTCATAATACAGCATCGAACCCGAAATATTCACAAAATACTTAAGTGATTATACATCTTTAAACAGTAAAATAATTATCTGAACTTCTTATCATTTCATCTTTTTCAGGAAAGGATGGTAATCACCTTTCAGACCAACCGGAGCAGCACTTCTGATCTCATAAACAGCTTCTATGGAGGGCATCGCTTCCTTTATCCTGTAACCGTTACCGTTCAGTATTTCAGTGTAACTTTTTGTATGAAGGTCTGTGAATCCTTCAGAAAATTCTATTTCTTCCCCATCCATTGTAATTGAACGGAAGGATTTATCGCCTTCCTTAAGATCATTTTTATCAATCGATAGGAACCACTGAACATTTGCATTTTCAAGCTCTATCAATCCAGCCGCTTTATCATCTTTATGAAAATGAAGAGTGTTGGCAACAGGCTTGCCGAATATCCATGAGAGCATATCAAAAAAATGAACACCAATATTGGTAGCAATACCGCCTGATTTTAAAAGATCACCTTTCCAGGAATAATGATACCACTTTCCGCGCGGTGTAATGTATGTTAACACTATATCATGTTTCTTTTTGCTTTTTGCAGCATCAATTTTTTTCTTAAGCTCAATTATCTGGGGATGCAGCCTTAACTGCAATATTGTATAAACTTCCCTGCCTGTCTCTTTTTCAAGTGAGATCAGTGCATCGGCATTCCACGGGTTAAGTACAAGCGGTTTTTCGCAGATTGCATGTGCATCAGCCCTTAATGCAAAGCGTATATGGGCATCATGCAGGTAATTGGGTGAGCATATACTTACATACTGTACCTGTTTACTTTCACCTTCGCGCCTTAATTTTTCAATATGGCGGTCAAATCTTTCATACTCAGTAAAAAAAGATGCTTCAGGAAAATACGAATCAATAATACCAACAGAATCATTCGGGTCCAGAATAGCAAGCAGGTTCTGGTCATTATCCTTAATAGCCCTTAAGTGCCTTGGGGCAACAAATCCGCCCGCACCAATTAATGCAAAGTTATTTTTCTTCATTATTTTTAAATATTTACAAAAATAACAAAATTATTGATATAGAAATATGATAATTTGGCGCTATTCTGTTCAGCATATTATGCTGATATTCTGATATTTTAGCATAAATAGTTATATTTGTATAAATTTTAATACACTTGCCCCAGGTAAAAAAAACTGAAATTGCGTATATAAAAGGTGTGGGTCCAAAACGCGCTGAAGCGTTTGAAAAACTTGGACTTAAATATTCCGGTGACCTGCTGAATGTTTATCCGCGTATTTACCTGATAAATACATCTATCGGCAGCCTTGCTAAATTTCATGATGAGAACGTTCTTATCCGCGGGAAAGTTATTGATAAGCGAATGCCCTATAAGCCAAACCACCCCACTCGTATTGTTATTAATGATGGTACAGGCAGTATTGAATCGCTGATGTGGGGAAATACTTTTTACAGGGAAAAACAATTCAGAATTGGTGATGAATATATTTTCTGGGGAAAAGTGAATTACAATGCTTATGAAAGAAACGTTAAGTTTGATATAAGAGACCACAAAAAATATGATGAAGGTGATGAAGAGCTGCTTAAATTTCCGTTAATACCTGTATATATATTATCAGAAGAGCTTAAAAAAACATGGATAAAACCCTTAAGCCTGACCAAAATAATTTTTAATGCGATAAAAAACTCCTCTGCAGGCATTAATAATATCCTGAATGATAAGATAATAAATGATAATGACCTGCTTGATCATAAAACAGCGCTGATAAGGACACACTACCCGAGAACAATAGAAGATATTGAATCAGCCAGAAAAACACTGGCATTTGAAGAGCTCTTTTACCTTCAGATAGTAATGGCTTTAAGAAAAAGAGCAATTGCATCCGGTGAAAAAGGCATTAAGCTTGAAAAGATAGGCGAGAGGTTTGAGATACTGTTTAAGGATTTACTTGGCTTTGAGCTGACAGAAGCACAGAAGAAAGTAATAAAGGAAATACTTAAGGATATGCGTTCTGAGCGGCCTATGAACCGACTGCTGCAGGGTGATGTTGGCAGCGGCAAGACCATTGTGGCAATATTCTGCATACTTGTTGCAATTGAAAATTCATACCAGGCAGCATTTATGTGTCCAACTGAAATACTGGCAGAGCAGCATTATAAAACCCTGCAGTATTATTTTGAAAAGCTTGGGGTAAGCTCTGTAATACTTACAGGCGGTCAAAGGAAAAAGCTTCGTGATTCGATCCTTGAAGAAATAAAGACAGGCAAGGCACAGGTTGTTGTTGGTACACATGCTTTGATACAAAATACTGTGGAATTCAAAAACCTGGGTTTCACAGTAATTGATGAACAGCATAAATTTGGTGTAATGCAGCGCGCTAAGCTGAAGGCAAAAGGCAGCAATCCGGATGTTTTGGTAATGACTGCTACCCCGATACCGCGCACATTATCACTCACCGTTTTTGGTGATCTGGATGTATCAGTTATTGATGAGCTTCCAAAAAACAGGAAGCCCGTGAAAACTGCGCTTAGAACAGAAGCAGACAGGCTGAAGGTTTATAAATTCATAAAAGATGAAGTTGCCAAAGGCAGGCAGGTCTATATAGTTTATCCTATTATTCAGGAATCAGAAAAGCTTGACCTTAAATCAGCGGTTAAACATTTTGATCTGCTCCGTAAAGATATTTTCCCGGAGCTGAAGCTTGGACTGGTGCATGGTAAGCTTTCATGGAATGAAATAGATGAAACTATCGAAGCATTCAAAGATAAGAAAATTGATATACTTGTTTCAACCACTGTGATTGAGGTGGGTATTGATATACCGAATGCAACAATAATGATAATTGAAGAGGCACAGCGTTTCGGGCTTTCACAGCTTCACCAGCTGCGCGGAAGGGTTGGAAGAGGAGCAGACCAGTCATATTGTATATTAATGGCTGAAAAGCTTGGTGAAGTATCTGCTGAACGATTAAAAGTTATGACTGAAACCAATGACGGGTTTAAGATCTCTGAAACTGATATGAAGCTCAGGGGACCGGGTGAATTCTTCGGCACAAGGCAATCAGGTGAGCTCAGGTTCACAGCAGCTGATCTTGCTAAAGATACCGAGCTTGTTGAAAAAGCAAGAAGCTCAGCATTTGCAATAATAGAAAATGACCCTGAATTAAGGAAAGTAGAAAATTCAAACATTCGGGATCATTTCCTTATGAATTATAAAGAGTCAATGGAATTGATAAGAATAGCTTAAATAATGCTGTATTAAAATTTTAACATCATGTCTAACAGAATAAAACCGCTTGTTTTCCTGATAATAGCAGCATGTATTTTCTGGCTGGAAATGTTCGTATTGAAGAATTTCAATTTCTGGCTGGAAATGACAATAGCAGCATCTTTGCTTGCCGGGCTTGGATTATATTTTAACCATAAAAACGGTGAAGCAATAAATTACAGGCTATACTTCTTTGAGCCGAAATTCATATTGATAGGTTTGGTTTCAGCAGCATTTTTGTACCTGGTTTTTTATACTGGTGACCTGGTTTCAAAGCTGATCCTGCCATTTGCTGATAGACAGGTAGTTGGGGTTTATAATAATAAGTCATTGCTGGATCCTAATGTTATAGGACTGCTTCTGTTATTTGTGATAGGACCTTCGGAAGAAATATTCTGGCGTGGTTATGTACAGGATACACTGGCTGAAAAATTCGGTGATAATAAAGGATGGATAATTGCATCACTTATCTACGGAGCAGTTCATATAGTAGCAATGAATTTTATGCTTTTCATGGCTGCATTGATATGCGGATTTTTCTGGGGATGGGTATTTAAAAAATACAGGTCAGTTTGGCCGGGTTTGATATCGCATGCAGTTTGGGATCTTACAATATTTGTACTGCTGCCTGTCAGGTGACTTTAAGAAAATAAAAAAGGAGGCTTATTAAGAGCCTCCTTTAAAATTTTTAACTGTGTGCTTATCTTATAAATTCAACCAAAGCACTTGCTACAGTGTTTTTCTTGCTGTCAAGAAGGAAACATCTGTATATGCCCGGTGAATCAACTCTCAGATCGCTTGATTCGAAATATATATATTTCATATCAGCTGATACATCAAAATCTACTTTTTTGTAATAATCAAATGCATATCCATTGTATTTATCTAACTGAATTGAACAGTCTTTTAAACCCAATGCATAGTCACATTTTACCATTACAGTAATAGGACCGGTGTAGAACCTATCGCTGATTGACTGCTCACCTGATGATCCGTATTTTTCACAGAAATAAAGTACAGGACCATTTTGAGCCTTAATATTAGTGGTTAATCCTAAAACAAAAACTAAAGCAAAAAACCCCAAAAACAATTTAAATCTAGTCATTTTGACCCTTTCTAGTTAATTGATTAAAAACTGAATATTAATTATACAATTTAGTGAAAAAAATGTTTCAATGAAATAAGCATTTTTTTGATTTATTTTATTATTTTTTATTAAAATTCTGCTGTAATTCAATAAAATGACCAAACTATTATAATATTAAACGTTTATAAAAAACAACTAATTACCAATCCTTGAAAATTTCAATCATATATATTTTAGTTTCTATTGTATATATTTGAATCTCTAATGAACTATATAGATCAAAAATTCAATAAAAAATCACAAAGAACTGAATTCCTTATCCCTATTCTTAATATTTTCTCTGATTCTGCGGCAATCATCGGTTCGTTCATTATATCTTACTATATAAGATTTTATTTTACGCCGTTTGTTGATCTTATCCCGTTTAACGGAATAATACCCCCTATAAAGGGTTATTTATTGCTTACACTCTTTGCTCTTCCTGTATGGCTGCTCATCTTTCAATCCAGAAAAATGTTCAGGCCAAAAAGAATTGTTTTCATTTTTGATGAATTTTTCCTGATAGGAAGATTAGTTACTTTCGGTATTGTATTTTCCTTCGGCCTGGTATTCTTTTACAGGGTATTTCCGTATTCGCGTGTAGTATTTGTACTGGCATGGTTCATTTCAATAATATTAATAACCATTGGAAGATATATTGTTCTTAAGTATGAAAAGACACTTTACAATAAAGGTAAAGGCCTTAAAGATACTTTGATAGTGGGAAATACCCAGACATCACTTGATATACTTAATAAATTCTCAGATCATAAATATGCTGGGTTTAATATTATCGGATTCATTGAAGAAGAGCCCGGTCCTTCAAAAGGATCGCTTCCTGATAATTTAAAGCTTGGCTCATATACCGATATTGTTCAGCTTGTCCAGAAGCTGAATATAGAAACTGTGCTTGTAACGATCCCTTCTTCACAGCATGATAAGCTTTTTGAGCTGATGAAAGCATGCGAAGGTGAGAACGTGGAGTTCCTTATGGTCCCTGATTTTCTTGAAGTGATTACCTCATCAGTAAGAGTACAGGAAATTGATGGTGTACCATTCCTTAAGATAAAAAGTATTCCTATGAATATTTTCAACAGGATAATAAAACGTGCTTTCGATTTCAGCTTTGCATTACTGCTCCTGCTTTTAACTTCGCCTTTATTTATAGTATTGGCATTAATAGTCAAATTTTCTTCCAGGGGACCAATATTTTACAAACAGGAACGCCTTAGCATGACCGGCAAAAAATTTGATATGATAAAGTTCAGGTCAATGGTAGTTGATGCTGAAAAAAGTACAGGCGCGGTTTACGTAAAAAAAGGGGATTCAAGATATACACCTATCGGGGAGTTCCTTAGGAAATACTCTCTTGATGAGCTTCCTCAGTTTTTGAATGTATTAAAAGGCGATATGAGCATAGTAGGTCCAAGGCCTGAACGTGAGTATTTCATTAATCTTTTTAAGGGAAAGATACCTAAATATCTTGACAGGCACAGGGTTAAGTGCGGTATAACAGGCTGGGCACAGGTAAATGGATTCAGGGGAAGCGATTCATCTCTGGAAAAAAGGATAGAATATGATATATATTATATTGAGCACTGGTCAGTTATATTTGATCTCAAAATAATAATAAAAACAATTAAAGAAATGTTTTTTTCAAAGGCGGCATTTTAAATTATGATAGAAGTAATCCTGTTTTACGCGCATGCTGTATTTTTTGTTTATATATTTGCAAAGAATTATGTTGAAGAAAACAAGGTCAGTGCTTTTTTAAGCACAATTTTTGTTATTATAATTTTGCCAATTATTTACGGATATTTCCGGCTTAAAGA
>CAZOAP010000048.1:6518-16226 GCA_964577645.1 uncultured Ignavibacteriales bacterium | reverse complement strand
AAATGATTCAAATGTAGCTTCCATAGCTTTGCCAAGTGTTACTTCTGCTATCAGCTCACTGGCTTCATTACCGCAAATATGCGCACCAAGCAGCTCACCGTACTTTGCGTCAAATATAAGCTTTACAAGTCCTGCTGTTTCACCAACTGCCCTTGCCTTACCGCTTGCTGAAAACGGGAACTTACCTACTTTAACTTCATAGCCAAGCTCTTTAGCTTTCTTTTCTGTCATTCCAACAGATGCAACCTGAGGCTGGCAGAATGTTACTGCAGGTATACAATTATAATCCACATCAGGTACATCGTGACCGGCAATTTTTTCAACACAGTTTATTCCTTCAGCTGCTGCAACATGTGCTAGCCATGGTGGACCGTTCACATCACCAATTGCGTAAACACCTTCAACATTGGTTTTGTAATTGCTGTCAACTTTAATAAATCCTTTTTCAAGATTAACGCCAAGCTCTTCAAGTCCAAAACCAGTTACATTACCAGCAAAACCAACTGCAACCAGGGCAATATCACTTTCAATTTCAGCATTATTTTTTCCGCTTACTTTTGTAATAACCTTTTCAGTCTTGCTGTTTGGTGCAGTTTTTTCAACTGTAATACTTTCAACTTTGGTTGATGTCATTACATTGATACCAAGCTTTCTGTATTCCCTGCCAACAACATCGCTTAACTCCTTATCTTCCATTGGTAAGGGCTGTTCAAGCATTTCAACGACCGTAACTTTTGCTCCAAACGCATTCCAGAAGTATGCAAATTCCATACCAATAGCACCTGCGCCTATTATAGTAACACTTTCAGGAAGCTTATCCAGCACAATAGCTTCCATGAATGAAAGTACCCGTTTACCGTCCACATTCATTCCGGGAAAAGCCCTTGCTTTTGAACCTGTTGCAACAATTGTATGTTTTGCAATAAGCTCTTCAGTAACTTTGCCGTTGTTCTGAACTTCTATTAATGTTCCTCCGGTATGTTTTTTTAATATGCCGTAACCGGTAATATTTGTGATCTTATTTTTTTTCATAAGGTACTGAACGCCTTTTTCAGATTTATCAGCAATATCTCTTGAGCGTTTAACAACTGCGGCAAAATCAAACTCCACTCCGCTTGCTGTGATACCAAATTCCTTTGCTTTCTTCATCATATGCATAACTTCAGCTGCCTTAAGCAGTGATTTGGAAGGTATACATCCCCAGTTTAAACAAATTCCGCCAAGCCTGGCTGTTTCAACCAGTGCTGTTTTTAATCCCAGTTGTGATGCACGTATAGCTGCTGAATAACCGCCAACACCACCGCCCAGAACAACTACATCAAATTCACTTTTAGCCATTTTTTTACCCTGTTTTCCTTTATTCAGGAAAATTTATAAAATTATTAATAATTTTCTGATTGTATACACAAAAATACACATTTAAAGCGACTTACTCAATTGTGTTAATTTTACCTTATATTTATTAAAGTAAAGGGATAAATAAAAAAGCCCCTCCGCTTTCCATTTTTGCTGCACTATCTAACAAGGCATACTTTTCTGGATCACAGGAGGAGCATTAGGGGGTTAATACATTTAAAGCATGAAATACAATAAAGCTACAACCTCTTTTCACTTCAAAAATAACACATCATTTTGCCGTATGTAAAAGAAAAAAAAACCTTAATGTCGAATCTATTTTAATAGAAAACCATTAAAATGGGCAAATTTAAGCTTTAGTTGCGTATTATTTGTCGAATATATTATAATAAAACATTATGTGATATTTATTGAAATTACTCATATATATTTGTTATTCAATAACTTTCATATTGATTTATTGCATGAGAAGTTATATTTTGCCGTTCAATTTTTAATCTAAAGGAGAACAAAATGAAAAAAGCTCTGTTTATTGCTTTTGCTGCAATGGGATTTTTCATTCTTTCACAGAATGTTAAGGCTCAGTCAAACCAGGATTTTTCTATGACAAACAATACCGGTATGATACTGGTAGATGTATTTATTTCACCCACAGGAGCATCCAACTGGGGACCTGATGTTATTCCCAAAGATATGATACTTGATGGGGAAACTTTCAATTTTCATTTCACAGATGTTAATCCAGAACACTGTTCATGGGATATAATGTTTACAGCTGATGATGGTGTAAAGTATTATATGAATGGCGTTGATCTCTGTTCGTTAACAAGTATCACACTTTCAAAACACTAAGAGTTCAAATTTACAAATTTGTATTTTAAGCCTTTCAGTTTTTTAACTGAGAGGCTTTTGTTTTAAATGAGTATTTTCAATGATTTACAATTGAATTGCAAATTCATTAAAATTTTAATATATATAAATATTAATTCCAATAAATTTAATAAGGAGCCACCATGCACAAAATTTTAATGTACTTTTTTTGTTTGGTTTTCTTCATCTCATTAAATTATTCACAGGACCTTTACAATAATGAAGCCAACCCGGATCAAACATTTAAACAGGATAATTCTGAATTTTCTGTTTTATGGAAACAGCATTTAGAAGCAAGGAAGAGCGGTAACATTCAATTGTTTAACCAATTGAGACAGAGGCTCTTAAATGAATTTCCTGAAAAATTTTCAGGCACTTCATCCGTTCAGGATAAACCTTCAGCCATATCTGAAAACAACTTTCAGCCGCCTTTTATTGGTGACTGGGGCACGGGAGATTATATTGTAGATAACGCTGCTGCATATGTACCGCCTGTAAATAACACACAGGCAGGGCTGGATCTTGAAGTAGATTCATTAGGCAATAAATATGTTGCGTATATATCAGCCAACAGGGATTCTCTTCGTGTTATGAAATCAACAGACCAGGGTATTACATGGGCTTATATTATTACAATAAACCCGGGCGGATCGACCAAATGGCATTCATTTGATTTCTTCATAACTGATTCAGCAAGTACATTCAAGCTTGGGTTTGCAGCATCACGAACATCATCTGTTTCCACTTTTGACGGAGAGCTGTACTGGATGGTATGTGATGCCAATGGTGCAGGACTTAATGTTGTACAGATTCTTTCAACACCATCCGGTGGAGGCCATATTAATCCCACAATTGTTGCAGATGGTTTTTACTGGTCATATAGTTTGACCTATTGGTATGTTGCATTCCAGTATGTAAACTCCGGTACAGGAGTCGGAACAGGTTTACGTGCTGCATTGACAAATAACGGCGGATTAGCATGGATACAGGATACCGTCAGAAACACATTTAATGATTTTAACCTGGATATTGATTACAGGCACGGCGGATCTTATGATTCGATATATGTAGTTTTTACAAATGACCTGACACCAACAAATCCAAATTTAAGATTGAACAGGATTTCTCTGGGCAACTGGGGTTCTGCAACATCATGGACTCAATATAATGTGCAGGCAACTTCTGATCCTGAAGTTGATCCTGAAATTGCCGTCAACAGGCAGACAAATGAAATGGCATGTATTTGGACACAGGTAACAGGCGGAATAAAGAAAGTGAATTATAATTACTCTGCTGAAACTGGTGCTTACTGGCCAAACCTTGGTACAATTGCAAATTTCCCGTTTGATTGTGACAGGGGCAGAATGGAATGCAGTGAACAGCAGGGTGCATACAGGATATCATATGTTTCAAAAGGTGCAACCGCTGATACAGTAATCTATACATCAGCTTTTACTTTACCGCCAACATCCAGAACAATTGTTTCAGCAAATATCAACGCCAACACTACCACTTCACCTGATGTCTCCGGCTTCAGGACAGGAGTAGCTGCTTACGGCGGCGGAGTTGTTTTTGTGGGTGCTCAGCAAAGCCGTATATTCTATGATGGTTCTAATGTTTCACCGCCGGTTGGAATAAACCAGAACGGGAACAATATTCCTGGAGAGTTCAGCTTATCACAGAATTATCCCAATCCGTTCAACCCGGAAACAAAGATAAACTTTGCTGTACCTAAAGCTGCATTTGTATCAATTGTTGTGTATAATGCACTGGGTCAGGTGGTTTCAAGGATAGTTTCAGAGGAGATGAATGCAGGGTATTATACTGTTGATTTCAATGCTTCTCACCTCACAAGCGGTATTTATTTCTACAGAATTACTGCAGGTGAATTCACAGAAACCAAAAAAATGATGTTGATAAAATAGCGTAGCTATTTTTGAAACCTTGTTTCTAAGGTTGATGGAATAACGGAGTTATTTGTGAAACCTTGTTCATAAGGTTGATAAGATAACTGAGTTATTTTAAAAAGAATGTTTTTAGAAAAGCCCGTTTAAAAAACGGGCTTTTTATTTAAAATCTGTAGTTAAATATCAAACGGTATTCTTTATCTTTAGTACCAAACTTAGTAAGCTTATCTTCCTTTACGTCAAAATCAAATAAATGTGCATCAACATAAGCATCAACCATATTTACAACATACACTATCAGGAAATACCACACAAAATTATCTCTTTGATCGCGGTAAAATTCACGAAGTGTTTTCAGGTTAAAATCTCCGTCAGGGTTCAGTTCAGTTTGCGAAGCAGCATAATCGTTCCTGTAATCTTTGTATAAATTATTATTCCTGAAGTATTCATAACCAAAATAGCCAACAAGTCCCCCAATTATTGGTATTTTCCAGTAAGACTCGTTGTAAAACTGTCCGGCCCCGGGGAGTACTGCACTGAGTAATACGGCAAGTGTGGGTGATTTCTTCATTTTAAATTTTTTAAGGGTAGGCTCTTTGGGTTTTATTACAGTAATACCTGAATCATTTACTGAATCTGCTGCCTTGTTATACTGAACATGTTTCAGAAGCTCAAATTTTTGAATACCGGTAATATAATTATTAGCCTTTAATTTAAGTGCAGGTAACTCCTGTGCAAATATATTTGCGCCAATTAAAAAAGGCACAGTTATCAAAAAAATAACTGCACCTTTAATTAAAACTTTTATTAAGTTATTCATTAAATCATTTTACCTGCAAATATAACCGCCTTATTTTGGTGGCTGGTTAGTTGGCTGCTGCTGATTAGGCTGCTGCTGATTAGGCTGCTGCTGGTTCGGCTGCTGATTATCCGGAGCCTGTTGATTCTGCTGCTGCTGGTCAGCCGGTGGCTGCTGCATCTGGTCAGGCACATTAGGCTGTGGAAAGTTCTGCGATCCGTTGTTTTGCTGAATTATACTTTCATTTGTTCCGCCGCCTTTATTAATGATAACATTGGTAACAAGTGAGAACAATAACAGAATTGTAGCAAGAATACTTGTAAGCTTAATTAAAAAATCAGCTGTTCTTCTTACACCAAATACCATAGAAGCATCTGCTCCGCCTCCGCCAAAAGTACCGGCTAATCCGCCGCCTTTTGATGACTGAATAAGAACAACACCCATAAGCAGTATTGCCACTAAAACAAGCAAAATTATCAAAATACTGATCATTTTAAATCCTTTGTATTATTAACGTATTATGTAGAACTGCAATTTTAAGGATAATAAAATTGAATTTAAAGTCTATTTTTATACCAAAATGTAATAATTTCCTCTCATGGCAAATATATCTGAAATTTATTAGTATTTTCTACCGTTTACAGTTAATAACACACAAAATATAACCATTGTTTATGTAATCAATATTAAATACATTTAGCGCTTAAATTTAAAAAAATAGTGAAAAAGAAAATATTTGTAATTCTCGCATTAACATTCGGGGTTTTAGCTTTAAATTCCATAAATTTTATGGGATGTGATTCTGGCAGTCCTGTTATAACCGGAGAACCGGTAAGCTTTAACAGGGATATTCAGCCAATTCTGGCACAAAACTGTACATTCCCGGGGTGTCATAATTCAACAGATCATCAGTCAGGCATTGATCTTACAAGCTGGGATGCATTAATGAAAAACGGCTCAAATTTCGGAGCAGAAGTTGTACCATACAATGCATCATGGAGCCATATGATCCAGCATATAAACCGGGTTGATACTAATATCAGTCCGTTTTCAGAACCGCTCATGCCGCAGGCACAAATGCCATATACCCAGGGAATGCCTCTCAGCAGTTCACAGTTACTGAAAATTGTTGACTGGATAAACCAGGGTGCTAAAAATGATAACGGTGATGTTGCCTTTTCAAATATAACCAATAAGGCTTTTGTTACAAACCAGGCAAGTGATATGGTTGCAGTCGTAAATCTTGATAACAATCATTTGGTAAGGTTAATAAATGTAGGGGGCAGAAGTAATGAATCACAGCCTCCTGACGCACCGCATATTGTTACTGTTGATAACCAGGGAAATTATTTTTATGTAAGCCTTATTTCTGAAGGATACATGGAAAAATATGATGCCCGTACTTACCAGCAGGCAGGAAGAGTACTTATCGGTTCATCACCTGCTCATATTGTACTCACTTCAGATGGTTCAAAAGGATATATAACTGATTTCACAACAGCAGGCAGCATTAAGGTATTTGATACGCAGTCAATGACCGTTATTAACTCTATTACTGAATCAAGGATGAACAGGCCGCATGGTTTAAGGCTTTCTCACGACGGAACATTACTTTTTTCAGCTACACAGATAAGTGAATTCCTTTATGTAATAAATGCTGCAACCGAACAAATTGAAAATGTTATACAGGTTGATCCAACTGTCCCAATAAGCGGTACGGGTACAAATAATTTTATACCGTACCAGGTTTGTATTACTCCTGATGATAAATTTGTGTACGTATCCTGCAGAAAGTCAAATGACGTAAGGGTGTTTGATGTTATTAACCGCAATTTCATTTTGAATATACCAACCGGTTTAAACCCGCTTTCGCTGGAGATATCACCTGATGGAAGGTGGTGCTATGTTCCTAACCAGGGTTCTAACTCAGTTACAGTCATTGATCTTTCAAATAACACTGTTGTAAAGACTATATCAAATGTCGGTGCACAGCCGCATATGATAGATTTCTCTTCAGATAGTCATTATGCGTATGTATCATGTGAATCAACAACAGGAGGATTTGTACACCATCCTGCAACATCCGGCAAAAAACCAGGAACAACTGCGGTAATAGATGTATGGGCCGGTCATAACAAAATTAAAGATATAGAAATGGCATCATTCCCCGCCGGTATTTGTTTGACACCGGGGTTGGGTAATTAAGGATAATAAATGAATACATTAAGAATAGTATTATTTATATTATCAGCTTCGTTGATAATTTCATGCAATGATTCCAGTGTTGTTACGACCCAAAACAAGGGAAGTATAACCGTAAACAGGCTGCAGTCAATCGATAAAAATATTGTCGGCACTTATGAGCTTTGGGGCAGTATAATTTCATCCGGTGACCACGATGAAAATGCCTTTCGTTCAATGGGCAGGTTTTTGGTTTCCGGTTCCGGTGCATTGACAGATACTTCAGGAAACCCGTTCACTCCGAATTTAGGTAAGTTCAGCAACATTAATAATATTAGTGATATTATTGTAACCATTCAGCCTCCCGGATATTTTGATACTATTCCAAGCAATATTAAGATACTTGGTGGGGCAAAACAATTGATCGGAAACGAAGTTGTTTTTGATCTCAGTATGAGCTATTCTGATATACTCCCTTCATCTGCTCAATTTAACTTAGCTATTGCAGATTTTATATTAGCATCTCCTACCGCTGGAACAGCATCTTCCCAGTATCAAAAAGGAATCTGGTTTACCAGGGATACTTCAGGTAATATTGCAGGGATAACTCTGCCGGTTTTACCTGATACAGCCGAATGGACTTACCAGGCATGGGTAATTGATAATTCTAACAGTTCTTTTATGTATAACATTGGCCGGTTTGAATCACCAAATACAAGAGATAACAACCAGCAGTGTGAGTTAAGCGGCGGACTGATTTGGAATGTACCCGGTCATGACTGGCTGCAATCAAACTGTCCCGGAGGAATACCCGATATTACAAGTTTGAACAATAATTACTCGGTTTTAATAACACTTGAGCCTAAGTTTGAGCAGGGTACAGCCTTAAACATTCCTTTTTACCTGAAGATATTCTCCGGAAATATTTCAATCTTACCTTTTGGTTCAATGCAAAATCTTACAAATTTATTTTCTACTGTAGTACCTTCAGCACAGGTAAGATTATCAGCAAATTGAGATTTTTCAAATCATCCATTTAATACCACAAAAATGAAAAAAGCATTAATACTTTTTCTTCTTTTATTCAGCTGGACCTCTGTATCGCTATCCCAGGCAATTGTTAATATGACTTTAATATCGAATAAGAATGACCATAATGCAGGCGGCACTCCCTCCGGGTTTCATTACTCATCATGCTGGGGATGGACCGCACCTAACGGAAGAGAATATGCTTTTATAGGTTACTGGAACGGTACCGGGATTTATGATATAACCAGCAATACTGTTGTACAGTGTGATACTGTGCCCGGTCCAACTTCATTTTACAATTACAGGGAGTTCACTGTACTGGATCATTATTTATACATTGTCTCAGAAGGTACGGGTGCAAATTACGGCTTACAGATTGTTGACCTGCAGTACTTACCTGACTCAGTACATCATGTTAAGAACTGGACCTTCCCCGGGTACACAACTACTCATACAATTAAAAGCAGTGGGAATTATCTGTATTTAAACGGTGCCAATTATAATGCCGGCGGTATTGTTGTACTGGATGTTACTGACCGGGAAAATCCTGTTAAACGAGGTGACGGGCCGGCACCATACTCGCATGATTGTTTTGTTAAAAATGATACTGTTTATGCTGCAAATGTATATAACCCAAACAGCAAGATGTCAATAATTAGCGTTACCAATAAAGATAATCCAGTTCAGGTTGGGCAGTTCATTTATCCTAATGCGGTCTGCCATAACGTCTGGTTCAGCGATAATAGGAGATGGCTGTTAACAACTGATGAAGGCGGGTCAAATCATTTAAAGATTTGGGATGCTGCAAATCTTGCCAATATTACTTTTATATTTGAATATATACCGTTTGAAATTGCTATGGTCCATAACGCTTATTTTAAAGGCGATACCATATTCATGGCTCATTACCGTGCAGGAATTGTAGCACTTGATGTGCACAACCTGCCTGCAGCGCCAACTGTGATAGGGTACTACGATACTTACCCTTCTTCAGGACTTGATTACCAGGGTGCATGGAACGTATTTCCATATTATAGTTCCGGGAAGTTCATCGGGTCAGATATTGCTACCGGGTTATATGTGTTTAGGTTCGGAAATCCAACCGGCATAAGCAGTAACGGGAATGAAATTCCGGATAATTTCAGCTTAAGCCAGAATTATCCAAATCCGTTTAACCCGTCAACTAAGATAAAATTCAGTATACCCAAAGAAGAGGGGAAAAACTCTGTATTTACAAAATTATCGGTATATGATATTACAGGTAAATCTGTGAAAACAATTGTTAATCAAAATCTGAATGCAGGGAACTATGAAGCTGAGCTTAATGCTGCTGATCTGGCAACTGGTATGTATTTTTATACACTTGAAGCCGGTTCATTTAAATCAACTAAAAAAATGGTATTGGTTAAGTAATAAAAATCTTATTTACATAAGAAAACCCGGCAAAAATATTTTGCCGGGTTTTCTTTTTGATAAAGTTCTTATATAAATAAAATGACTTTTTATTTTACTAATATCATCTTTTTTGTTGAGTAGAATTTTTCTGTTTTTAAAGTATAGAAATAT
>CAZOAP010000048.1:0-6508 GCA_964577645.1 uncultured Ignavibacteriales bacterium | reverse complement strand
TGGCAGGTTACTTGCATCAAATTCATATGTATATTCACCTTTCGGCATATTCTTATTCAACAATACAGCTACTTCACTGCCTTTAATATCGTAAACTTTCAGTCTTACATAATCAGCTTTGGGAATTGAGAACTTGATATTTGTTTTGGGATTGAACGGATTTGGATAGTTCTGACCCAATGAAAATTTTTCTGCAATTTCGCTTGTTCCGATTATTCCTATCGGAAGATTAGCTGTACTTATTTCATACATTGATCTGCCATGGGTACCTGCACATAATATTTGTGAAACTGGATGGTAGTTAATATCAAATACAGGAGCATTGGGCAGACCTGTACCGAGTATTGCCCAGCTGGTACCAAGATTTGTTGTATAATATACACCTGCATCACAGCCAATAAAAAGTACTGAATCACGTACTTCATCTACAATAATAGAATTTACAGGTACATTAAGCAGGTTGCCTGAAATATTTATCCAGCTTGCGCCGTAATTTGTTGTTCTGTATATATGCGTATTCTTTTCGTCAACATTAAATCCGCTTAAAGTAACATATGCAATTGCAGGATTTCTTTTATCACATAACACATCTGTAACATATCTCTGAGGAAGTGAGCCTGTAACATCACTCCAGTTAGTACCTGAATTTGTAGTCACAGAAATTTTCGCATCGTCTGTCCCTGTATAAATTACTCTTTGGCTGCCAACAACTGCATTTGAAATACAGGTTATTGTTCCAAGCCTGCCGTTTGGACCGCGGGTAAGATCACCGCTGATTGCTGACCATGATGTTCCGCGGTTTGTTGACCTGAAAAGCATATGGCTGCCAACATACAATATAGCCGGGTCCTGTCTATCAAGTATATACGGAGTTGACCAGTTGAACCTGCCGCTTAATCCGGCTGTTATTGACTGGAATGATACACCGTTATTAGTACTTCTGCCCAGTCCCCCGTTTTGTGAAGTACAGTAAATAATATTAGAATTGGTATAATCAACATGTGCTGTAAATCCATCGCCCCCGTAAATTACTTCCCAATTATCAAGTCCACCTGTATAAGTGATCTTACTGCCATTATCCTGAGAACCGCCTATTTTTCTTAGAGGGTTCAGGTAATCAATGTCTGTAGCATAAAATTGAGTTATAGGCAGGTCATAGCTTTTAGTCCACGGAGCGTTACCTGTTGCTGTTTTAAATAATCCGCCGTCATTGCCAACTATCAGGTTAGCAGGGCTTGCGGGATTTATCCACAAAACGTGCTGGTCTGGATGCTGCTGGTCAAATGTTCCGCTGTATGAATTTGTTAAATTCACCCAGCTGGAACCGTTCGTACTTCTGAAAACATCTACGCTTCCGGCGTACAGTGTTGTTGGATTTGTGGGATCTACTTCCAGCAGCCCGAAATACCAGTCAAACCCGGATGATTCCAAACCGCTCATTGACATTGTAGTCCAGTTAAGACCTTTATTCGTGGATTTATAAACACCGCTTATATTATTGCCCGTTGTAGTTTTATAAATAGAATATACAAAGTTCGGGTTTGATCTTGCAACAGCTATACTAATTCTACCTGTAGTTGAAGTTGATGCCGGGATACCTTCAGACACACCAAGCTGCTGCCAGCTTGTACCGCCGTTTGATGAGCGATACAGCCCGCTTGAGATTCCGCCTGTTTTTGATATTGCTGGAGGTGTACGTATGCGCTCCCACATTGCTGCATAAACTATGTTCAGGTCATCGGGTGATACTTTTACATCCACACCTGAAGTTGAATCAGATACAAATAATACCCTGCTCCAGTTAACACCGGCATTTGTTGATTTATATATTCCTTTATTCTGCCCGAACGAACGGAAAGCCATTACAGATGCATATATAATATTCGGGTTCAAAGGATGAATATCCATAGAAGGTATATGCAGGGCATCAGTTAATCCGGATAAATTCCATGTTTCACCCATATCTGTTGATTTTAAAACACCAAAACCGGGATAAACATCAATCGCGCTGTTTCCTTCTCCTGTTCCGCAATAAATAATATTCGGGTTTGATGGGTTCATGATCAATGAGCCTACCGAAAGACTTGGCCACTCGTCTGTTTTCGCAGTCCAGTTTAAACCGCCGTTGGTAGTTTTAAATATTCCGCCGGCTGCAGCGCCTAGAATAATTATATTTGGATTTGATGGGTTGACGGCTATTGCTGTTATTCTGCCGCCTATGTTGTATGGACCGTTTGGGCTCCATGTAAGTGCTGAACTGGGATTATCCATCTGCTGCATAACTTTTTTTTCCTGCATCGCATTGAAATATTTATCATAAGGTATATCACCAGTTGGATAAGAACGCTGATAGAAAAACCAGTCTCCCGGTGCATTTTTTTTATATTTCAGTAATGCCTGCTCTGATCCGTTTTCATGATCGTTTTGCAGGAATAAGCCGATACCTATTAATACCAATATTGAGGGTAAAATAAAAATAAGTTTTCTCATTTGTAATTTGTATAAAAAATTAGATTATAATTTAAGTTACTAATTCAAGTTTATTTAATTTTTCTGAAATTAATTTTTCTGCAAGTTTCATATTTACTTCATTTATTTCTGTAATTCCTTCGCTTAACTCATGTAAAATTGATTCCTGTATCTTACCCCTTTTAAGTGCAATTGAATATGGTACCCTTAAGAACGTTACCATTGTATATTTTGGTATAAAAATTTCAGGGTACTTATTATATAATAACGATTCTATTTTCTTCTTTAGCTGGAACCTTGGGTCGGCAACAAGATCCCGCATTTCAATGAAATTTTCCTGGGCAAGGTCAGCAATTGCATCAGTATTAGGTTTGCGCATTTGCTGGTATGTTGTAAAAATTGTTTTCCAGTCACCAGCATATTTATCAATACATTCATTCAGATATGTACAATCCTCAAAAGCAGCATTCATGCCCTGCCCGAAAAATGGCACAATTGCGTGAGCTGAATCACCAAGCAGGGCAAGCTTTCCATCTATACACCAAGGGTAACATTTAATAGTAATTAATGTACCTGTAGGATTTGCAAAAAAATCTGTTAATAACCCGGGCATAAGTTCAATTGCATCCGGGAAGTTCTTCTCAAAGAACTTTTGAACACTGCCAGTATCTTTAAGCGCTTCAAAGCTGTTTTCTCCGCCGAGTGATCTATCGTAAGCCAGAAATAATGTACATGTAAAGCTGCCATCCATATTTGGCAAAGCAATCAGCATAAAGGAACCCCTGGGCCAGATATGAAGCGCATTTGTTTCCATTTTAAAGGTACCGTCAGCATTGGAAGGAATATGTAATTCCTTATAGCCATAATTTTCGTATTCCTGTTTAAAATCAAACCTTGGAACCTTCAGCATTTCCATTCTCACCGGTGAAGTTGCACCATCCGTAGCAATGGTTATTTCTGAACTTACTGTTTCGGCCTTCCCAGTTTTTTCATTTCTGAAATAAATTTCATTTTTATCCATATTCATGGATGTGCATGGCATATCAAAATGAAATTTTACACTAGGGTATTCTTCAGCAAGGTCCATCAGCCTTTTATTCAGCTCACCTCTTGATACAGAGTTTATATACTCACTCATATCTTTGCCATAAGGCTGCAGCTGGGTATTGCCCTCAAGTGAATGTATCATTCTGCCGTACATTGGTATGGATATCTTTTTGATCTCATCATAGAATCCAATTTCCTTTAGTGCATGAATTCCCCGTGTAGAAAGTGCCAGGTTTATTGATTTACCTGCGCTTATCTTAGCTTTCCGCATATCGGGTCTGCGCTCATATATATCAACCTGGTATCCTTTTTTTGCAAGATAAATTGAAAGCAGTGAGCCTGCTAGTCCTGCGCCAACAATTGTAATTTTTTCCATTATCTATAAAATATTAACCTGAGAGTTTAATAACCCGGCAGGATTAGCTATACAAAATCTTCACAAAATTCCAGACATCCATAAAAGTGTTATAAAGTGGTACCGGTGCAACCCTGATAACATCAGGTTCACGCCAGTCACATATTACACCGCTTACATTCAGTTTTGTATGAAGTTTTTTACCGTCACTTTTTGCACGAATTGATAACTGGCAGCCTCTTTGAGCGGGATCAGCTGGTGTTATTATTTCGATATTTCCGTTATTATTCTCATTTATAAGGAATTCCATAAATCCCGTCATCATTTCACTTTTTTGCCTCAGCTTTTTCATACCCGCTTCATGGAAAATATCCAGTGATGCGCGTAATGCAGCAAGCTGTAATATTGGAGGATTGCTTAACTGCCAGCTTTCAACAGTAGGTATCGGGCGGAAATCATGGTCCATCAAAAACCTGGTGGCCTTATCCTGCCCCCACCATCCCCAGAATTTTGGTATGGTCATATCAAGTAAGTGCTTTTTATGAACAAATGCACCTGCAATTGCACCGGGTCCCCCGTTTAAATATTTATATGAACACCAAACAGCAAAATCACAATTCCACTCATGCAGCTTAAGTAATAAATTACCTGCACCATGTGCATGATCAAATCCGA
Source organism: uncultured Ignavibacteriales bacterium (assembly GCA_964577645.1). Classification (GTDB taxonomy): domain Bacteria; phylum Bacteroidota; class Ignavibacteria; order Tepidaquicellales; family OLB5; genus OLB5. Next base: position 1,962 of record CAZOAP010000048.1, on the reverse strand, counting down.
CAATACATCCTTTTTTATGTCCCGCTTCAATTATCTTTTCAAATTCAAATGCCTGCCCGGTATAATAATTCACACCTGCAAACATTATCAGTGCAATAGAATCGCCTTCTTTTTCAATGCGCTCAAGTATATCTTCAGTCCTTATTGTAACTTCACCCGCTCTTGGTTTCATTTCCAGCAAACATTCACCGGGTGAGTATCCATGGAACTTTATCTGTGACTGAACAGCATAATGGTCTGAAGGAAAAGCATTTGCTTCTATAAGTATTTTATTCCTTTGGGGTGTTGGCCGGTAAAAAGAAACCATCATCAGGTGCAGATTAACCGAAAGCGAGTTCATGTTAACAACTTCTTCAGGCATTGCTCCAACAAGTGCTGCCGTTTGTCCTGTTAGGAATTCATGGTAAGGCAGCCAGGGATGTTTTGCATGGTTATGGCCTTCAACTCCCATTTTTTCCCAGTCCAAAAGCTCCTGCTCAACATATGCCCTTACTGTCTTTGGCTGCAAACCAAGGGAATTACCTGCAAAATATATTACATCTCTTCCATCCTGGGTTTTGGGGATAAAAAATCTTTCCCTGTAATTACTCAATTCATCAGTTGAATCAAGTTTTTCTGCAAAAGCAATATTATTTTCGTATTTCACTTTATGCTTCCCTTTTTAATTCTGCACTAAGGTGAGTTTTCATATCTTTGTGGTTAACTGTAGCCATCTTCATTTCATAACATAAAACATCACCATCAAGTGTATATTCCCTTTGTGTACTTATCATCCTTGGATCATTACCAATATGCTTTGATGCAAACAGCGCGCATGTTTTACCTGAATCAACCGTAAGCTTAACCAGCTTTAATACTTCAACCCTGCCGTTGTTTTGTGAATTAGAGAGTTCAATTGAACCGTCATCGGTCTGTTTAATAAAGCCCGATTCAAGATGCAATGTGTCCTTTGATCTTGATGGCTCAGCAAACTTTGTCTTCTGATGATATGAAATAACATCTTTTGAATAGTCAAACTCAACCAGTAGTGTTTCTTTATATCCTGTTATATTTTTAGGCGGAATTTCTGCTGTACCCTCTCCGCTCCATTTACCTGAAAGAAACAAAAGATCACTGATATTCATAGGCTTTTCAATATCCCTTTATCATTTATTTTTCAATTGTTCAAGCATTTTCTTCGCATTATCATTTGCTGGATTAAGCTTCAGAGATATCTCGTAATTCTTTATAGCATTTTTAATATCGCCTGCTGTCATACAGCCTTCACCCATACTGTCATAACAGTTTGATGATTCCGGGAACTGCTCTATATTAAGCTTAAAAATTTCAACCGCTTCTTTATTCAAACCAACCTGCAGCAATTGATAGCCAAGTATGTTCAGCTGGCTTTCCTTGAAGTTGTAATCATTCTCATGATCTTCGTACAATGTCCAGTATGTATCGATTGCTTTATCTACATTCTTATTTACTACAATTGTCATCAGTGTATCAACTATTGATTTCTTTGCTTTATGAACACCAAGCAGCTCAACATCAAATATCAATGTTGCATTCGGAGGGATTACCTCACCTGCACCACGCTCACCATAAGCAAGCTCAGGAGGTAAAATGAACCTGTACTGGTCACCAATCTTCATCAGTGCAACTCCTTCATCCCATCCGGCAATTACCTGTTTAGCGCCTAAAGTGAACTCAAACGGTTCATTCCTGTCCCGGGATGAATCAAACTTTTTGCCGTCCAGCAGCCAGCCTGTGTAATGTACTTCTGCAACTTTACCTGTTTCTGATTTTTTGCCTTTACCCTTTTTTACAACAATGTATTTCAAACCGGTAGAGGTTGTAACTGTATCACCTGACTGTGCGAAAACACAGGCAGTCAGTAAGATCAATATGAAAGCAAATTTTCTCATTTTTGTATTCTTAATTAATGTAATTTCTCTTTAATTATGTAAATTACAAATA
>CAZOAP010000047.1:0-16249 GCA_964577645.1 uncultured Ignavibacteriales bacterium | reverse complement strand
AAATGTAAACTAAAAGTGTCATTATTGCTATTGATATCAAAGATGAAGGCAGGGTACCAAGATCCAGGCCGCCTGCTTCTGTTTTCTTGGTCAGAAAATCACCAAAAGTTGCACCAAACGGCCTTGTAAAAATAAACGCTGTCCAGAGCAGGATAACCCGGTTCAGTTTTGTAAAATAATGCAGCAGAACTACAATCAATATAATTCCGCCCGTTATCATAGCTCCGTAAAAATAGGATAGCTCAAGATTATCGCTTAGAAAATCACCAAAGGCTGTACCCAGGCTGTTTGAAAACAAAACAGCGATCCAGAAATACATTTCTTTACCTCTTTCAAATATAGGATATACTTCAAGATTTTTATATTTTATATACCACAAATACAGCGTAATAAATAAACAGAAAATGAGCAGCAAGCTTCCGAAGGCATAACCTAAGTGAAGGGTCCTGTCTATAAAATCTGAAATTTCTGTTCCTAATGTAGTTGTTCCGATAATAACCAGCCAGTAAACTGCAGGTATATATTTTTTTACAGATAACTGCGTGATCAATACCGCAAAAAAGAAGGTTAAAGTGATACATATTGCCAGAAAGTAACCAAGGTCCAGTGTCATTGATATGTAATCACCAAGTGTTTCCCCTAGAGTTGTAGCAACAATTTTCATTAACCAGAAAATTAATGTGATTTCCGCTACCTTATTCAGTGCTTCTGTGTTAACCACGCGTTTCTGCATGTTCATTTATTTATTATGTTTAGAATGTGTATGAAGAGAACATTGAACTTTGAGATCAAAATATATATTTGATGCAAAAACCCTTGAGAGAGGGAGTGAACGAAAATTTCTTTTTTCCTTTTTGATTATCATTTGCGTGAACAACAAAGTACCCTGAGCCAAATCCAATAACGCTTCCAAGCACGGCATCAGAAACCCAGTGCTGGTTATCATGTATCCGTGAATACGCGGTAAGCGCTGCTAATGAATAAAAAAACGATCTTGACCACCAGGTGTTTATTCTTTCTGCAAAAACCGTGGATATGGCAAATGCTACAGTTGCATGCCCCGATGGGAATGCCTGTTTCTCTTCATCTTTTTCGAACCAGTTAAAATCATATTGACTGTCGGAAAAATACGGTCGTGACCTGCCTGTTACTGTTTTTAGTATAATAGTAATACCTCCGGAATAAATAAGGCTTTGCAACAGCATCCTTCCGGTTTCCCTTATTTCTTTATTTCGGGAAAGTAATCCGGTTAAATATACCGCACCAGACCCAATTCCTGCGTATTTAACTTCCCCTGCATTTTTTACAACGCTCCAGAAGTCACCCTCTTTATCTCCTTTCGAGAGCGTGCTATGGAGATTTTTATCCTGGGTCATAATTACACCCAGACTCACCATCGCCGCGCCAGTGTATAACCATTCTTTTGAATTAAATTTAAACGGAGCCGAATAAAATACTGCACCATCAGAAATAAATATTTTTGTATCAGAAAGTATATCATCCCATATTCCGGGAGTTTGTACTTTTACACTATCACCTGAAAATATCTGTGAAGTGCTCAAAATAATTAATAATAATATAATTCCTGTTCTGTTTACCAATCTGTTTCAGTTCTACTTTTATTATTTTTTCATTATCTTCATTGTTACTATTGTTTGATTTTGAAAGATGGATACTTTTGAGAATCATTCAGATATTTATTTCCGCCATACTTATTCTTAAAAGTAAAGCTAGTACAACTTCTTTAACATTAGAGCATTTATAAACATTACCCCTTTATATGGGTCATTCAGATCTTTAATATGTTTGTAACCCATTTTTTCAAAGAAACCGCGCGCTGTTTTGCTTACATGTGAATATATCTCAGCGTTATTCTGCTCTGCAGCCTTTTTTTCAATTTCATTCAGCAGCTCCGATGCTACTCCGAATCTCTGGAAATCCTTATGTACATACATGAAATCAAGGTAACCATCCTTTGCAATTGATGAAAATCCTGCCAGCTTACCATTAATTTCTGCAAGCACAAAGTACTGCTCTTTAATTGCACTCTGCCATCTTTCATAGTTATCAGCGCCTCCGGCCCACACATTAATTTGCTCAGGTGAATAGTCTTTAATATTAATATTTCTGACTGTCCCCTGGTACAGCGCAATAATATCTTTAATATCACTTTGTGAAGCCGTTCTCAGCTTTATTTCGTTTTTCAATTTACCTGCAGTTCTTTGTTATTTTCTTTAATACTTTTTCAATTTTATGGAGTCTTTTGGGCTTTTGATCCTTTAATGCATTATCCGTTGCCTCATCAATGACCTCTTTTGCTCGGAAATAGACCTTTTCGCCCATATAACTTATGCCAAGGGAATGTTTCCGCCTGTTTTCGGGATCAATTTGACGAGCTACATATCCCTTTTTGTTCAATAACTCAATTATCCGGGTAACAGAAGCAGTATCTTTAGAGGTCATTTCTGCAATTTCTGTTTGCTTTATATCTTTAAATAAGAAAATTGCTTCCAATATACGCCATTGGTCATATGTAATGCCAATTTTATTTTTAATCAGCTTTTCTGCAACTAGTTTTTTGTACTGTTTTAAGGAGTTTTCTAAAGTATTGAAAAATAATAATGTTGTATAGTTATCCGTTTTCATGTATATAATATAATATGATATATCAATTATTGATATATCAATATTCATGGATTATTGAATTATCGGCATTTTTCACTGTTTTTTTATTCATAATTAAGTAATTTTGAATTCAATAAATTTACAATTATGGCAGAATCACTAAAGAATAAGGCATCAAGAGCTTCAAAAATCCTCGATATTCTTTCAAATGAATACCCGGATGCAGCGTGTCACCTGGATTATAAAAATCCATTTCAATTGCTGATATCTACACTGCTTGCTGCACAATGTACTGACGAGAGAGTTAATGCGGTAATGACACCATTATATAAAAAATATAAAACACCGGCTGATTTCCTTAAACTGAAACCCGAAGAGCTGGAAAATGAATTACGCTCAATAAATTTTTACCGAAATAAAACCAAAAGCGTATTAAGCTGCTGCAATTCTTTGGTTAATGATCACAACGGCGAAGTACCAAAAACTATGGATGAGCTTACAAAGCTTGCAGGTGTTGGAAGGAAAACCGCAAATGTAGTGCTTGGGAATTGTTTCGGTGAGCCGGCTATAATGACTGATACTCACCTGAACCGTGTTTCTCAAAGACTGGGTCTGGCAGATAGCGATAAACCCGAAAAAATTGAAATGGAATTAAAAGCAATTATTCCGGATAAGCTGCAGGTTAAATATTCACACGTAATAGGTCAGCACGGCAGAACAATATGCAAAGCAAAGAAGCCTCTGTGTAATGAGTGTGTTGTGTGCAAGCTTTGCCCCAGCTGCAATAAACTCAATTAGTAATTAGAAATAAATAATGTGTAACTTGTATTGTTACATTCTGTAAAAACAAAAAGGGGGCATGCCCCCTTTTATTATATTTTATAAGTATTATTTATTTTGCTTTAAATCGCATTATCACCATCCCGCCGGAATCAAAGAAATATAGCAGGTTTCCGCTTGTCTGGTAAGCAAATGTTTTAGGTAAAACGCTCAGGTATTTCATCTCAGCATCCATATCATCACATGCCATCTTGGTTGAAAATATTCCGGTGAACGAAAGCTTATTTTCGCTCTTCATGTAACCTGCACCGTAAGTGTTGCATGAGGACTTTCCGCTTACATTCATCTTTGTATCATCAAACTTGATTGTAATTTCTTTTCCAGCAGCCGGTTCATATTTAACGCCGTCCATTTCAAAAAGCACCCATTCAGTACCCTTCAGGTCCGCCTGCATACCGGTGTTCTTTGAGGAGCTGCATCCGTTAACAAAAAGCGAAGTTAAAAATAACGCAATTAAAGGAATAAAATAAATTGTTTTCATTGTAATATTATTTATTTTGTGTTTATCCATCGGCTTTTATAAAGCCTGAAATCATTAACAAAATTACACGCTATTTTTTATATTTAGCAATTACTTCCTTAAGTTTTTCTATTCTGTTATCCGGACTTGGATGGGTACTCATAAACTCCGGCTGGCTGCCGCCACCTGAAGCATCCTTTAGTATTTTCATTACCTCTATCATAGCCTCAGGTTTATAGCCCGCTTCAATCATATATTTAACGCCATAACTGTCAGATTCCAGCTCATCATCCCTTCCGTATTTCATGTTAACCATATTGCCAACAAACCTGGAGATCATTCCCGGGTCACCTGTAGCAATATCTGTAGCCTGTATTATTCCCTGTGTCAGCTCCTGTTTGGCAATATGCTCAGCACTGTGCCGGTTTATCACATGGCCTATTTCATGACCAAGCACACCTGCCAGCTGGTCCTCTGTTTTGAGCCTGCTTAACAATGCATACGTTATAAAGATCTGTCCGCCCGGCAAAGCAAAAGCATTCACAGTATTTGCATCAGCAAGCAAATGGAAATCAAATTTATAGGGGGAAGTACCTGCTTCAGTTGATTGCACTATTTTCCCCCCGACCCTATCAACATAATCCTGCAGCTTTTTATCACGGTATTCACCGCCAAATTCCGCTATCATTTCAGGGGCGCTTTGTATGCCCAGCTTTATTTCCTGGTCAACCGTAAGGCTTACCTTTTGCTTTTCACCTGTCACGGGATTCTCATCCGTCTTTATGAAATAAGATACTACCGCTATTAAAGCGATAACTACACCGATTACTATTCTTGCTTTATAATTCATAATTCCTGAGCGCAGCGAAGGATCTCATTCACTCACGCAAAAAAGTTTAATTCATATTGTTTATTAAAACATTCAAAACATTTTATATCACATCATTAAATCCTTCGGTCACATTGCTCACCCAGAGTTTGTTTGACACTTTCCCACTCACTCTCTATAATACTATAATATGCTGAGTGGCGGAAAGTTCCGTCCTCCCTTATCATATGATTGCGAAGTATCCCTTCAAATTTAGCACCTATCTTCTCCATCGCTTTTTGCGAGCGAAGGTTGTTGCTGTCGGTCTTAAAGAAAACACGGATAAGCTTCAGTTCTTCAAAACAATAGCCCAGCAGAAGGTATTTACACTCAGCGTTAAACCCCGTGCCATGAAGGCTTGTTGCTATCCACGTTCTGCCTATTTCAAGTGAGCGGGATGCCGGCTGTATATCCAGAAAGCTTGTACACCCAACAGCTTTACCCGTATTTTTATCAAAAACAGTAAATGTAAACTCTTTGCCCGTCTTTGCATCTTTTATACAGTTATCAATGAACCGCTCAAAATTTTCATAACTACCCATTTTCCGGAAAGTGTAATGCGTCCACAGGCTTTCATCCCTGGCTGATTCCCACAGTTCCTTTGTGTATTCAGCTTTTAAAGGAACAAGCCTGGCACGTTTACCTTCCAAAACATCTGGCATTTTCAAACTCATTTTTACTTTGCCGTTTTAAGATTTAATCTTTATTACAGTTTTTTTACCTTATAACTCTATAACTTTTTAGTATTAGGCTAAAGCTTGAACGGTTTTGTACATGGGTCGCACTCAAAACCCATAACAGTGCCAACGCATTTCCACTTGCTGCCCTTTTTTATATGCAGATATGCAAGATCAACCGCCTGTTTTAAGCCGCCGCCTGTCTGTTTTGTTCCTTCTATCCAGACCTGGTAGTACTGGTCCTGTCCTTCGACCTGTTTATAGTATATCCTTGAAATTTCCACAAGCAGCTTGTAATCATTATCACAGCATGCGCACCAAAGTACTGCCTGCTGAATATCCTTATCCTTAAAATACTGAACCGTAGCTTCAGCCTGGTCTTTGGTTATCCATGCAAGCTGGTCAGCATATATGAATTTAACTGAAATAAACAGCAATAAAACCAGGAATATTTTTTTCATATTGTAATATTTCTCCGTGTAATTGATATTAATTTTATCAAATATAACGGGAAATTTGAAAACATTTAATGTGAATTAATACGGTGTAAGGGGTATAAGTATATTTACAATTCAGTTATCTCAAACGGAAGGGTATGATCTGAAATATAGAGCTCACCAAAGATCTTTATTATATCATCAGCAATTTTTTCAATTGCGGAATTATCTCCTGCGTTATACCGCCTGCTGTAATTACCGCCTTCCTGCAGCACATAACCCATATTCAGAAAAGAGCTTTCCAAACCGATATTAATTGCTGAGTGATAGTGGTGGCTTACAGCTTCGCAGTATATTTCATCAGGCAGGGTTGATGCTGCCTGTACATAATGCTCTCCGATAGCAAATACCACAGCACCGCTTTCCTTTAAAATATAGTTCAGACTGTTGATTATCTCTTGTTTATCGGCTGCCATGGTTTATCGTTAATGTTCTATAAATAAGAACAAAGAAAAATATTACATAGTTCTTTTTTGGGTTATCAGGGTGATATTGTTGCCTGCATTACATTGAAAACATTGGGTTTGTAAGCCTTTCGTTCATATCACGCTCATAATACTGCTTCTTATCCGGAACATTTTCCATGAGATATGTATAATACTTCCTGTAATATTCTTTCATAGCGCTTTTATCCGTGCGCGCCTTCAGCTTTTCAGCAAACGCATATTCTTCTGCAAGCGGTGTAATAACATACCACTCAAGCGCTCTTACCCTGTCATCGGGCTGGTAAGTATTCACTGAGCCGCAGCTTTCACACTTAATATTTACAGCCATGAACGAAAACACGTTTATGTTAAGATCAGCCCCGCACTGTGTACAGCGGTGCATTTTATTTTCATCGATGTGTGCGTTAACATTTTCCAGTATCTTCCTTGCGGCGCGTGCTGCCAGCTTATTTTCAAACTTCAGGTACTCTATCTCCATCCAGTTCTTAAGCACGTGGGTTTTGCCGCGCTCCTGCGATATCAGCCCTGAGGAAGCACCAGCATTGCGCATTTCATTTTCAAATTTTATGGCAGCACCGTCAACTTTTTCTGAAAGCTGCGTTACTGTCTGGTTCTTTAAACCGTTTGAAATGTTGTGAATGATGATATTATCATACTGAAGGTTCGCGATAACGTTATCCAGCGGAGCTTCTGTCTGCTGCAAAACTTCATAATAACGCGCTTCTATCTTTTTCAGGAACCCGTTCCATCTTGTAACAAGATCCTGTACTGCCTGAGATGAGTCTGCCATGTTTAATACCTGCTTTTAGTAGCACAGACATTTGTGAGACCTTTAGGCCTGTCTGTGAATAATTTATTTATATATTCAAATTATTTTTTTGCTTTCTGCCTTTTTACTTTTGCCTTTTACGCTCTTTCAAAAAGCTCGCTGCCGCAGAAAAGACAGTTATCATACTGCATTTCTTCCAGCCTGGGGGCACCGCAGTTCTTGCACTTTATAGTATTGTGTTTTTCCTTCTGCAACCCTTGAGAATATTTCTGAGTACCTGTTGCAGCATTTGCAAAAATATCACCAAGACCCGAGAACGGTTTTATCTTCTGGTAATACTCCAGCACCTTCTGGTCCATTGCAAAAGTCTTAGCCTCATTAGGATGCTTTTGCATTATCTTTTCCATTACCCGCCTCAGCTCTATAGGGAAAGCACCGCGCGAAATCTTCATTTCTGAATTCAGAAGCTCTTTCTTAAGCCCGTCTGTCAGCGGTTCAGCGCCGTATTGCTGCATGATGCCGTACCACTTTGCATCTCCGCCTTTATCTGCATGCCATGCCGCCTGGAAAGCAGCATCTATTTCTTTTTCAAATTCATTCATGTTTTTTAACCTGGTATAATTTGTAACAGCAGAGTCTCTTCGCTTCTCAGAAGGACTCTGCGTTGTATATAAACCGTAATCTGCAATCTGTGATTTGTAATCAGAAATCCTTTTTAAAAATCAAGGTCGCTGTGTGAATCAGTCTTCATTGCTTCATATTTTGCTTTATACTCGTTCATCAGTGTCTGCATTTTCATAGCCAGCGAAAAATCGCTCATCATCTGTCCGCTCCAGTAACTGCTTACGTTTGAATAATCAGCAACGGTCATACCGAAATCTTTTAAAACATCCTGTGCATCACGGCCCTGTTTGCCTAAAACATCCTGTGCAACCATTGCTTCAATGTACTTTTCAAAGCTTATTGACTGTGCCGCAGATGCTCCGCCTTTGCCAAGGTTGCCGCTTGCTGACTGGTTGAAAGCAGCAGCATATTTTGTTGATATTGTAAATGATGTATCGTTCTTCATTCTTGCAAGCCACTCTTCGTTAACCCTATCCCACTTTGGTGCGTCAATTCCAAGCAAAGTGCAGACTTCATCTTTGGTTGTGCCTGATGTCATTTTTGCATTTGCTGTTGCCCAATCTTCAAGTGTTACGCCTTCTACTGGTTCTAATATGCTTCCCATTTTGTTGTTCTCCTTTAGATATTTATTTAAATATATTACTTAATTAATTTCAATTTCTGTTTTAATACTCTATATCATCGTGTGTGCCGTCTTCCTGAATTATCTTCTCATACTTCGCGCGGTACTCCATCATCAGGTTCTGGAACTTCATGCCTGTTCCCATGGGACTTAAGAATATTTTCTTTGTATAGTAGCTGCTTAGGTTTGAGTAATCTGCTACAGTTAATCCGAAATCCTTAAGCACATCCTGAGCATCCCTGCCCTGCTTGCCCAGGTAATCCATTGCTACCATTACTTCAACATATTTTTCCAGCGGGTAGGTCTGGTCATTAAAATCTTTTTTATGCGGCAGGTTTCCCGCTGCGTTCTTGTTAAAGATGGATGAATATTTAATTGAGAGTGTGAATGTTTTATCATTCTTCATCCTGGCAAGCCATTCTTCATTTGCCCTGTCCCATCTCGGGCGGTCAACACCAAGCTGTTTCACAATATCTTCAACCGATTTGCCTGAAGCTATCGCGGCATTTGCCTTTGCCCAGTCCTCAAACTCAATTCCTTCAACGGGAGCAAGTACATCCTTGCCGCCGTTTATTACCTGGTGAAATCCTTTGAAAATACTGTTTAGAATTCCCATTAAATTTTGTTTAAATTAATTATAACTGTTAATAAATAAAAGCCTGCCAATATGATTTTTCATGGAAAAATTAAAGGGAATGTTTTAAAAGTGAAATAATTGTTTCCATGGATTATCTCTATTTTTATTACACAAATGCATTTTTTAACCGATGCTGATATAACCCGTTGAATTGCTGCCTGTATTTGTATTTACAGGTGCAGGCTTATTTCTCCTGAATGCGGTAAAGACCATCCATAAACTTACTATGAATAATACCAGTCCCCCAACACCAAGCAGAATTGGTGTCAGCCATTTTTCCATGAACGAATCAATAAATACATCATTTGGTTTTCCTTCGGGGTACAGCAGCGGCACTTTCTCTCCAATCTTATATGCAGGAGGATCGCTGGAGACGGATGATTCAAATGTGTGCTCATTTCCCGCTCTATCAGTAAATGTGATAATTGGCACCCATGTTATGTTTCCGTCTTCAACTGACTTCACCTCGCGCATTTTCAGAACGGTGCCTTCGGTTTTTACAAAAGCAGTGCCGTCAATTTTATTCTTCACATTCACATAACCCCAGCCCACCATGGCAATACCCGCAATAAAGAACACTATGCCCATTAAAAAATAACCAATCCTTCTGCCTGCACTGTAAACAGTATTTACAGTATCAAAAGTTTTGTCTATGGCTTTTTCGTAATTATCTAAGTTCATTTTGTCTTTTTTATTTTGTCATACCCGCGCAGGCGGGTATCCATACTTATTTTTATTAAATTAATTTTATAGTGCGAAATTAAATATCCATTAATAAAAATTATCTTTTCTATTATAAATGGATTTTTCTCCCGCGGAATTCAACTCGCTATTTGACAAGCATCATTTTTTTAACATCACTATAATTACCTGCCTCAAGTTTATAAAAATAGGCACCGCTCGAAAGATCACTGCCGTCAAAATCAACTTTATATGTTCCTGCAGCCAGGTATTCATTTACAAGCACTTTAACTTCTTTGCCGGTAATATCAAAAATAGTAATTTTTACATTACCTGATTTTGGCATTTGGATATTAATGTTCGTTTTTGGATTAAACGGGTTCGGGTAATTCTGTCCGAGTGAAAATTTCTCAGGAATTTCCCCTGTAATATTCTGAATACCTATCACCGGTGTATTATTTATCTGGATACCCCATGCGGATAAATATCCGAATTCAAGCCCTGATTGGTCATTGATCCTGAGCCTCCAGAAACCTGCTGAATTATTTCCGCCGTAAGCGCCGTTAATGTTACCCTGTGATTTAACCCGCGGCAGCAGGTTATAATACCTGTTGTTTACAAGTGAGCTGTCTGCCTGGTCATCAAAAATTGTTGTGAAATTTTTTCCCAAGGCAGGGCTTAAGTAACCGTTCATGAACTGGAAGCTTTGTCCGGTTGGCGATATAAGAGTAACAACAAGCTGCTCTGCAGCACCGTGGTTAAGGCTCAGGTACAGGTTAACATCATTGATATTTACATTATCCGGAATAAATATTGAATCATCGGTCATTCCTCCCTGCGAGCCTGTTTCGGGTATCCTGCGGTCTGATATCTTTTTATAAAATCCTTCACGGAAATTAATGTTATCAGCCCTTAAAAGCGGACTTGATGTACTGTTTAGAGCTGCTGTATTTGAAAAGTAAGTATTACCGTTAAGTGTAAAAAACTGAAGATTTTTCTGTGCCCAGGCAGAACCATCGAAATTGAATACAAAACAATCCCCTGCCGGAGCGTTTGCCTCATCCATTGATTCATACATACATTTTCTGATATCTTCAGCAGAGCGCTCAAATTTATACACACGCAGCTCATCAATGTTGCCTTTTAATCCTCTGCCTATATACACTGGTTCGGGATTTGCCGCCGGTGTACCTGATGAACCGTAAAATGCATCAAGGCTGCCGTTAATATAAAGCGATGAGCTGCCGGAAGCTGAAACAACCCATGCTACATGATACCATTTGTTATACTCAATAACAGCAGAGCCGCTGTTGAAAACTGAATTGTTGATCGAAAAGCTTAGTTTCTGTGAGCTGTTCACCATCAGCCTGTAGCCGTTTCCGCCGGGTGAATTTTTGTGTATAATGTACTGATTTACAGCCGATGCGCCTGTTATATTTACCCATGCCTCAATTGTCATTGCGCCGGTAAGGCTGTTGAGAGTATTTGTTGCGATCTCGGCATATGAATCATTGCTTCCTTCAAAGCTTAAGGATTCGTTGCCGCTTAAGTAATCAGAGGGCCTGCCGCTGAGATCAACAGCTGTAACGCTCCGGTTGTAGGTAGGGTTCACCGAAATTGGATTAAGCGAAAGATCCTGTATAGTAAATGATGTGCCAGTGCTGTTAATTCTCTGGAACGGCATTGAAAACAGCAATGAAACATACTGACCGTTTGAAATTGAAAGTGATGTCCTGAAGCTTCTTCTTACCATATTGGGGTCAACCGCTTTTGTCCATATACGCACTTCATCCATCAGTCCGGTAAAGGTGTTTGCACCGAATTTACCTATCAATAATGAATCTGTGTTGGTGTTAGGTGCACTGTTGACTATGCTGATCAGAGATGCATCTTCCAAACCATTCACAAAAAGCTTGTACCCGTTACTTGATACATTGTAGGATCCTGCTATATGGCTCCATTTACCTGAGGGAATAACCGCCGTGCTAGTTATGCGGTTCAGGCCGTTGGTTCCAAGCGAAACAGTATTGTTTGAATTAAGACGAAGATAATAACCGTTTGATGCATTGCCTTTGAATACTATGTACCTTATACCTGTGTTTGTCACAGGATAAACCCATGCTTCAACTGTAAAACTGCCTACAATATTCAGCGAAAGCGTATTGGGACATGCGATGTATGACCCGTTTTCGAACTTTGCCGCCTGGTTCCAGAACATCTGTGCCTGAAGGCTGAACACACAAAGTGTTATGGTTAAGATTGTTATTATTGTTTTTCTGCCTGTGGCAGATTTCACTTCGTTCAACATAACTTGATTCTCCTGTATTTATTATTTTTAATTTATTTTTCCTTTTTCATAAACTAATTCCCCTCTTGAGAGGGGTGGCACTCCGAAGGAGTGACGGGGTGTGTCCGCATTTACTTTACCAACATCATTTTCTTTACTTCAGTAAACGATCCAGCTTCAATCCTGTAAAAATATGTACCGCTAGAAAGCTGAGACGCATCAAAATCAATATTATATATACCTGCATCAAGCTCACCGTTAACAAGCTCTGCGACCTGTTTACCTGAAATATCATAGACTGTAAGCTTTGTGTACGAATTATCCGGAATACTGAAAGAAATTTTTGTAACCGGGTTAAAAGGATTTGGATAATTCTGCGAAAGCGAGAATTCAGAAGGTATTCCTTTTCTGTTCACAATTATGTACGGACTCTGTGAATATTTTACAACCAGGAACTGCTCGTACCACCCATGTCCGCTTCCTGAGTGGTCACTCATACCGCCAATTATTATATTCTCTGAGCCGTCAACAAAAATATTACGTCCTTCACTTACCTTTCCGGATACATTATATTTTTTGACCCATTTCTGGTCTCCTGAGCGGCTGTATTTTACAGTCGCCATAAGGTAGTTATCGTTTGCTTTTTTAAATTTACCTGTTACATAAATATCGCCGTCATTATCAACAGCTATATCACCGGGATAATCATCAGAAGCATTGCTGCCGTCTTCTCTTTTTAGCCATTGGAACGTTCCGTTAAGGCTGTATTTTACCGTAGCATAATCATAGCCCAAATTGGACATGCTGTATCCTGTTACATAAGTATTCCCGATGTTATCTACTGCCAGCGAAACCGCGTGATCATCACCATTCACAGGGCCGTTGTATCTTTTTGACCACTGGATATATCCGCCCGCATTATACCTTACGGTAAGATAATCATATCCTGTTCCCGTACCCGCACTTATTCCGGTAAGAAAAATACTGTTATTATATCCAAGTACCATTTTCCGCAGACCCTCGGTTCCATGCGCCGGGCCGTCAAAAGTCCTTACCCATTGTTCTGTTCCTGCAGAATTATACTGGATAAGCAGGTAATCATAAGCGTTAGCCGGACTTTCAGTACTTCCTGCAACATAAATGCTTCCGTCTGAAGCAACCGCAATTTCTTTTCCCATATCATTATCACCGGTAGGGCCGTCATACGGCTTTTCCCACAAAAGTGTTCCGCCTGAAGAATATTTTAAGGTTACGCAATTCTGATTGCCCCCGGTCATTTCTTTTCCGGTTACATAAACGTTCCTGTTCTCATCCAGCGCAATTCCCATTGCAATATCTTGACCCGGACCGCCGTATCTTTTTTGCCACAGTTCAGTTCCCTGGGAGTTATATTTTATAGTAAGGTAATCAGCAGATAAATAATAGCTTTCACCTGTAACGTAAACATTGCCTAAGTTATCAACAGCTATTGCATGCGGTATATCATCACGATTACCATAATCTTCATTAAATTCCGTAAACCAAAGCCTTTCACCTGATGGACTGTATTTTATTACCAGCCAATCAAGGCTTTCGTTAAAAATTGAACCGATAACATAAATATTTCCGGCAGCATCAACTGTCATACCCAACTGGGAATCTGCTCCAAATTCCGCTTTCCATAGCTGCTGCACATATGATTGTTCCTGTATTATCTGTGAGCTGCATTCTGCAGTTAAAGCAATTAGAATTATTAATAATATTGTTTTCATTGTTTTATTATTTATTGTTTTATAATGATTTTTACTTTATCAAGATCATTTTCTTCACATCCGTGAAGCTCCCCCCGTTGTTGGTGTTGTTACCAACAACAAGCCTGTAAAAATATGTGCCGCTTGAAAGATGCGATGCATCAAAATCAACATTGTATGTTCCCGCACTCAGCTCTTCATTTACCAATACAGCAGCTTCTTTGCCCGATATATCAAATACAACAAGCTTCACAAATCCGCTGTTTGGCATTTGGAGTTTGATATTTGTCATTGGGTTAAAGGGATTAGGGTAATTCTGACCAAGCGAAAATCCTGCCGGCACTTCTGTTGATATTGGTGTTATGCCGATTGGCTGTGAATATTTAACGGTCAGAAAATCTACCCCCGAAAGTCCCGTGGATGTACCTGTAACATACACATTACCGCTGTTATCAGCCCTTACCATTACGGCATTATCGCTGCCCGAAAGATTACTTTCATATAAAGCTGTCCACAACACCTCTCCGGAGGGTGAATATTTTACCGTACCAAAATCAAAATCACTGCCGCTGCTGATTGTGCTGCCCGTTACATAAATATTGCCTGTTTCATCTATATCTATATAAGAAGCTTTGTCATCCATTCCAACAAGTCCGCTGTTAAAAACTTTTGCCCACTGCTGATCGCCGTTTGAATTATATTTAACTGTCACATAATCAAAAGATGCTGTATTTGAACCTGTGCAGAAGCCTGTTATATAGATATTTCCGGTGTTATCGTTTACAATACCAACAGCTTCATCCTGTGTTGTGCCTGTTCTGTTATACTTTTTTATCCACTGCTGGATTCCCGCGTTATTGTATTTTATTGTAGTGTAATCTTTACCTGTTGCGGCGGTTGTTGCGTAACCTGTTATTATTACACTGCCCTGCTGGTCAACAGTAAGTCCTGCTGCTTCATCAGCGCCGCTGCCCTCATACCTTGCTGACCAAAGCAGTGTCCCTGCCTGGCTGTACTTAACGGTTGCGTAATCATCGTTAGCTGCGCCGCGGCTTTTGCCTGTTGCGTAAATATTACCTGATGCATCCATTACCATAGCATTCATACGCTCATTTCCGTTATCAGGCCCGTTGTAGCTTTTTGACCACACCTGGAGTCCTGAAGCTGAATATTTAACTATTACAAAATCACTGCTGCCTGAAGAGCTTGATGCAGTTCCTCCAGCATACACATTTCCTGAACCGTCAACCAGGACACTTATTGCTTCGTCATTATCATTGTTGGTTCCGTTATATCTCTGCACCCATAACTGTGTGCCTGATGCATCATATTTTATTGTTGCGTAATCTGTTTCAGATGAATTTCCAAAGCTTCTTCCTGTAACATATACGTTGCCCGCTGCATCTACCGCTATCGCATTGGCATCATCAGCATCGTTTGCCGGACCGTTATAAACTGCGCTCCATAACACATCACCCTGCGGTGAGTATTTAATGGTAAGGTAATTACTGTTAGCGGTTCCGGTAACGTAGACGTTTCCGGCAGCATCAAAGGTAATTGCCCTGCAATAATCATTCACTGTACCCTGTGAGCTGTATCTTTTTACCCACTGCTGGCTGACCTGTGAACATGTATCACGCGGTGAGCAGATAAAAAATAAAGTAATTATTATAATTATGCTTTTCATATATTTTTTCTCCTTAAAGATTTTTAAACTTTTTTATTCCGGCGCTTTTTAGACCCGCTTACCGTTTAAAGCAAGCAGGTCTTTTTTCAGCGTATCTCCGGTGGGATGTGGAGATGGTAATAATTTCTGTATGATTGATATTTTTTGTTCTGACTGAACATTGGCCCCCACCGGATTTTTTATTGATACAAAGTTAGCTTTTAGGGGTACCCCGTTTCAAAGAATTTTTATCTGATTTTTCACAGAACTATCTGCTCGAGTTTTCATTAAAAACGTGAAATTCATTAAAATTTTCACTATTTTGAGGCGATAATTTTCATAAAATTTTATGACAAAAAATAAGGCATTCCAGGTTATTGCTGCTTTAAATCAGGCAGAAATGAAGGCTTTTGAGCTGTTTTTGCTTTCGCCTTACTATAATACCAATAAGTCAGCTATCAGGCTTTTTGAGCTTATCAAAAAACACATTCAAAAAAGTCCTGCAAAGCCCCTTGAAGAAGAGTCCCTTTTTGTCAGGATATACCCCGGGAAAAAGTACAATTACGGTATCATGAAAAACCTTGTAAGTGAGCTTTTCAGGTTATGTGAAAAATTTCTTGCCGTACACCCGCAGGAAGGCGACAGCGGATACGATTTTGAAGAGGGATTAAAGCGGCTAAGAAATTATAATATCCGCTCGCTTGATAAGCTTTTCCACGCGGAGTATAAACAGCTTGAAAGATCCCTGGATTATTCTGTGTTAAGCCCTGATATCTATAAAAATAAATTCAGGCTTGTTGAGGCCATGTATAAATATTAT
>CAZOAP010000046.1:0-16431 GCA_964577645.1 uncultured Ignavibacteriales bacterium | reverse complement strand
CAGATTCCTGTAATGCTCTGTTAAACCGTCAAGGAATATCTGCATATCATAACCTTTATCCATAAGACTATCAAAATAGTTCAGCAGTCCTTTTGCATCCTTATTCTTTACATAATCAGAAATATCAAAATATACATCGCTTTGTGCAAGATTAAAAAATGATTTCAGCTTATCAAAAGAAATATCGTTATCGCAATAAGCAGCTGACATATCAAACAGCCCCTGCGCATCACGCATTGAGCCATCACCCTTTTTTGCAATAAAGAAAAGTGATTCAGTATCTACCTTTATTTTTTCTTCTTTGGCAATATATTTCAGCCGCTCGGAAATTTCCTCAATAGTAAGCCTTTTAAAATCGAATTTCTGGCATCTTCCAAGGATCGTTAATGGTACTTTTTCAGGTGATGTAGTCGCAAAGATAAATACAACGTACGGCGGCGGCTCTTCCAGCGTTTTTAGCAGTGCATTGAATGATGCGCCGGTTAACATATGTACTTCATCAATAATAAATATCTTGAACTTCGAGCGTACAGGTCCGTATTTTACTTTTTCCTTAAGCTCTCTTACATCCTCAATATTCCTGTTTGAAGCACCGTCAATTTCAAATACATCAGGGTGATTGCGGTTATCGTTAATTATTTCCCTGCAGCTGTCGCACTCATTACATGGCTCGCCATTGGGCTTACGGTTAAGGCAGTTAAGCGATTTAGCCAGCAGCCTTGCCACTGTGGTTTTACCTACACCCCTTGGACCTGAAAACAGGTATGCATGTGATATCCTGTTATTCTTAATGGCATTCCTTAATGTTTTGGTGATAAACTCCTGTGAGGTTACATCATCAAAATTCCGCGGGCGCCACTTCCTGGCTGTAACCGTGTATCCTTCGTTTTCGTTAAAAAGTTCTGCCATTTATTAAATTAAAATTTTTTGCCTGTATAAATTACGTTTAATCTGCCTTTATCCATCCTTTGCCAAAGGCATGCAGTAAAATTGTTGTATGAATTCACCGCGATATAATCACCGAAGAAGACACTTTTGACCGGTGTAAATGGCTCTTCTGAAATTTTCATATTTTCAAAAGTACTTCCGCCATCAGTCGATCTAGCAAGGTAAACATCAGTCTGCTCATCGTTGTAATTTCTTCTGTCATAATATATTATACATATAACACCGGTAACGGGGTCAACTGACATCCAGCTCATGAACTGCTGTTTGCCGTTTCCTATAGGGTCATCGTTTACACGTATTGCATTTGACCATGAATTACCGCCATCTGTTGATCTTACAATAAAAATATCAGCATCATTAACACCATTTCTCGGGTCAGAAAAGTTAATGTAAATATTACCTTTATATGCTGAATTGCTTATATCGCAGGCGGTAATAGGTAATCCGTTGCAGCGGTATAAACCATCAATTGCATAAACCCAGCCGCCGTATTGTGTACCTGCAACTATATCACTTTCCAGCCACGTTGTGCCTCCATCAGTGGACCTGTCAAAATAAAGGGTATCACTTGCTGACCAGCCGACGTAAATTTCTCCATTTGGTCCAACGCAGGGTACAGCACCTTCAGTAGTAAGTGATGAATCCATGCAGTCACCTGAAAACCGGTTTATCTTTAAAGCATTGCTCCAGGAGCTTCCTGCATCGGAACTGAATGAGAACATAATATTTGAACTGTCTTCAGGCTTATTGCTTTCATATGCATCAAACTGTGTCCATGTAACATAAATATTATTCTTCCATTTGCTTTCTGTTATATCGGCGCACGCCCATGGCTTATCCTGTTTTGCCGGCGGATTCAGCCCCATAAATGAACCCGGGTCATCATAGGTCATACCTCCATCAGTTGAGCGTTGGCAGACTATCCTGTCAATCCACTCACCCTGTGAAGGCCGCGAAAGATGAAAGTAATACGCTGAGCCGTTTGCATCAAATATCAGAACAGGGTCACCCCAAACACCATTGGTCCTTGATGTTATCTCTTTATTTACCCACGTAACCCCGCCATCAAAAGAATAATAGTAATTATTTATATTGGCACCTGCAATAAGGTTATTAGGATGCTTCGGGTTAATAGCAATAGAAACCTCTTCGGGGCTGTTATTGATAGTATTAATCTTAATATTTTTAAACTGTGAATATAATACTGAGGGCAAAATGATCAAAGCTAAAAATAGTATTTTGGTCATTAAATTTGCCGTTCCTCCGAAGGTGGTTTAGTTAGTTTAAAAATTTTATTTGGTTAAGATCATTTTCCTTGTTACGGAAAAATCACCTGCCTGCATTTTATAGAAATATACTCCGCTTGGAAGCATTGATGCATCCCATTCATAGCTGTATGAGCCGGGTGAAAGCTTTCCGTTCACAATAACGGCAGTTTCATTTCCAAGTATATCAAATACTTTTATCGATACATCCTGTGAAGAGCTTCCGTTCACGGACGGTATATCAAAATTTATCCTTGTTACCGGGTTGAACGGATTTGGATAATTCTGTTCTAGCTTATATGAGGCGGGAATTTCTGTTGAAACAGGCTCAATACCAACAGGATTATTAATAATAGCTGTCCAAAGACTTAATGTACCTGACTGTAATCTTATCCAGATTGGCCTTACTTTTCCGTTGTGTGCAGAAATATTGTTATAATCACCGAAAAATGTATTTGACTGAGGTGTAAATGGTGAAGAGCTAATTCTTTCATTTATCCATGTTGTACCGCCATTTGTTGATGTTGCAAGATATACATCGGTCTGTGTATTGGTATAATTTCTTCTGTCATAAAATACGATATAGATGTAACCTGTAACCTGGTCAATTGTCATCCATGAAAAGAACTGTTCTTTACCTGCAGGGTCATCGTTAACCCTTATTGGTGAGCTCCAGTTTGTGCCGCCGTTTGTGGATTTTACTACCATAACATCATGGTCACCCGGGCTTACACTATCGGTATAATTAATATAAATTGTTCCGCGGTAAGGTGAATTGCTGATATCACAGCAGGTGATAGGTAAACCGTTATTCCTGTAAATGCCGCTTACAACATAATCCCAGCCGCCGCGCTGAGTTGCAGCTACTATATCATTTGCCAGCCATGTTGTACCGCCATCAGTTGACCTGTCAAAGAAAATTTTAAAATTTCCTATTCCCTGCGGACCTGACCAGCCAACATATACTTCACCATTGGGTCCGACAGCAGGTACAGCACCTTCAGTCGTGTAATCCTGGTCGTAACAATCTCCGCCAAGCTTGCTTAATCTGGTTATACCTGTAAATGATGCACCCATATCTGTTGAGCGTGCAAAAAGTATTCTTGAACTATCTAAACTGTTTGTACTGCCATAATTATCAAACTCTGTCCAGGCAACATATATCCAGTTACCTCTTGGGCCATGGGTAAAATCTGTGATAGCCCACTCTTTATCCTGCTGTTTCGGGGGGTTGAACTGGTAATATGTTCCGGCATTCCATGTAGCGCCTGCATTTGTTGATTTCTGAACACCCATTCTATCAATAAAGCTTGCGCCGTTAACTAAATGGAAATAATAAAAATTTCCCACCGTATCAGTTATTATACAGGGGTCACCCCAAACTGTATATGTTCCGGTAAGTATTGTACTTATCCATGTTGTCCCGCCATCTGATGAGCGGTAAACTTTATCAGTATTGGCGCCTGCTACCAATTGATTTGTATTTTTCGGGTTGATGCAGATTGAAGGCTCATTAGGTCCGCCCGTTCCGCTTATCTGGATATTGGTATATGATGATTGTGAAAACAGGGATGAAGTTAAAATAACGAGTAATAATACTACAGAAGTTTTCATTTGTGGTTTTTATTGATTATAACACTAAAATAAGGAAATTTGTTATGATTTTAAAGGAAGATTTTTTGATGAATTTTAAGCTAAATATATATAAAATACCGTGCCACTAATTGTAAATTTAAACTGTTACGAGCAATGCGAAGCAATCCAGATGTGTATAAGATTGCCGCGTCAATTTTGCTTTGGAAAGCAAAATTTCCCCGCAAAAAAATATAGTCTAAGTATACTCATATATTTTTTAATATTCGGGATTAACGGTTAATTTTCTATAGTTCTTAATTGATGGAGACTGAATTCAAAATTTTTTAAATTACTACTTATCTATTATAGCAGTATAGATACTTAAGTAATTGCTGTCAAGCCTTGTCCAAATTGGGCGAACCATTCCATTTACAGCTGTAATATTTGTATAATCACCCATAAATGTTTCTGAAAGAGGGAAGAACGGCTTATCACTTATCCTTTCATTCAAAAATGTTCTGCCGCCATCGGTTGAGCTTGCCAGGTAAACATCTGTCATGTCATCATCATAATTCCTTCGGTCATAAAAGACCACATAAATAATTCCGGTTTCCTGGTCAACTGTCATCCAGTTGAAGAACTGGTGTTTATTCCCATTATCATCATTTACCTTTACAGGCCTGCTCCATGTTAAACCTTCATTTTCTGAGCTTGATATCCATACATCGGTATTATCGTAGCCGTTTGACTGGTCACACCAGCTTATATAAAGTTTGCCCCGGTAATTGCTGTTGCTCATATCACATGCCATTGATGGAAAACCGAAACAGCGGTAAACTCCGGGTACAGGGAATTTAAAATTACCGGGAAGATCAGCCACTTTAATATCTTTATCAAAAAAAGTAATGCCGCCATCAGTCGATCTATCCAGCATTATCCCGTATGGAGAAGCCCACACAAGGTATACCTCACCGTTCAAGCCAACACATGGTACTACACCCAGAGTTGTTGCACCGGCATCCTGACATTCTGCACCTGAGAGCTCATTTATCCTTTTTCTCTGGCTCCATGTTTCACCTGCATCAGTTGAATAACAAAATATGATATTTGAAGCGCTATCCTGCGGATTCATTGAAGCACCTTCTTCATTATAATTTTTCTGGCCGCATTGCGTCCATGCAGTATAGATATTATTCCTGAAAGGTGAATAAGAATTATCAACTGCTGCCCATTCTTTATCCTGCAGATGCGGAGCATTGGCTCCCATAAAGGAACCATTATTGAACGTGATACCTCCATCATCTGATCTCTGGCAGATTATCCTGTCCAGCCAGCTTCCGCCATCAGTGTATGAATTTGACAGATGGAAATAATAGAAATTGCCGCGCATATCTGATATTATGCAGGGATCACCCCATACACCATATGTTGATTCCAGCTTTCTTACTGCCCAGGTTCTGCCGCCATCAAAGCTGTAGAAATATGTTTCAATATTGGCAGCTGCCACCAGGTTTTGTGTATTTATAGGATTAAATGCGATTGTAACTTCACTTGGTGTACTCTCATCAGAGATCTTAATATTCTGGTATAATGACTGTGAAAAACAGTGAAAACTTAATATAATTGTAAATAAAGCTATTACTTTTTTCATATCTCTGATGAGAAATTTATTAATTTTTTTATTATACGGTTATATAGGGGTTAAAGTTCCTTAGTAAGATACGCTATATAATTTAATTATGCAGAGTCCTGCTGCGCAGAGACTCTGCATAATACAGAACACTCACTGTAGCCGCAGAGTCTCCCTAAGGGGATTCTGCGGTAATACAACTAATATTTTATATCCAGTCCTTCATCTTCATCACCAAATCCAAGAAGATTAATTAAATTAGACTGGAAGTAACTTATGACCGAAGAAGTAACTATTTCATTTATCTTATTCCCGCCGGGTACTGAGTAATATACCAGCTGGTACCTGCCTGATAAAGCAGTTTTCTTCTTTGCGTATTTAATTGCTTCATACAAACCGCCAATTTCATCAACAAGCTTTTTGTTGAATGCATCAGTACCAAGCCAAACCCTGCCCTGTGCCACAGCTTCTACTTCTTCTTTTGTCATATTCCTTCCTTCGGATACGGCAGATGTAAACCGGTCATAATAATAATCTATTATACCCTGTATAATTTCAATTTCCTTTTCATCAAGCTTCCTGTAAAAAGTACCTATATCTGAATTTTCGCCGCGTTTAAAGTTCTCAACTTTTACCTTCTGCTCACTTAGTAAGCTATCTAGATTTGGCCGAGCTGTAAAAACACCAATACTTCCTGTTACTGATAGCTCATCACTGAATATCTTATCAGCACTTGTTGATACATAGTATCCTCCAGAGGCTGCTGCACCTCCCATTGAAACTATCAGCGGTTTTTTGTATTTCTTTTTCAGCCTTATAATAGCCGCATTAATTTCAGCTGAGCCAAGTGCTGAGCCGCCGCCTGAATCAACCCTCAAAACAATTGCTTTAATTCTGGGATTTGCAAAGGCATCTTCAAGCTGCCTTACTACTGATTCCGAGCCGGTTGACCTGCCGCCGCCAATGTACGGTATGGGCAGTGATACCGGGGGAGGAGGTTCACTTTCACCAGTGGTAATGCTTGCATATACTCCAATTATTGCTATCTGGTCAGGTTCGCTCCAGCCGTTATCCCATTCACTCCTGTTAAAGTTCTTCACTATATTAGATGTCTTTGATTCTTTTTCAGCGATATCTTTAGCATCTTCATACCATCCTATTTTATCTACCAAACCAAGCCTTAATGCTTCGCTTCCCGTCAATGGCTGAGAAAGCTTATCCTTCAGGTAGTCGTCAACTGTAAGGTTCCTGCCTGTTACAACACGTCCAAGCATTTTTTCATAAACAATATCAAGCACTCGGTTAATTACTTCTTTGCCTTCTTCGGTGGTGGAGTCCAGCAGTCCCTGGAACGTTAATTTATATTTACCCGCGTGAAAAGTCTGTAGGTCAATTCCGTATTTCCCAAGGAAGCTGTTATAGTTCATTACATTAATGCTTAAGCCGTAAAAGAATATCGCCTCAGGCGGCATAATGATATTATCAGCGAATGTTGAAATATAATATTCACCCGGACCCGCATCCTGGGCAAAGTATACAGTTATTGATTTACCTTTTGATTTAAAACGCTCCATTGAATTGGCTAACTCTTCAATTGCAGCATTAACTTCAAATCTGCCTGTTGCCAGGGGATATATCTTCATAAGCATTCCCTTAACAGAAGGATCAGCTGCCGCATAATCAATATCAGCAATTACCTCGTGGATACTGCGTTTACCTTTTCCAAGCAGACCAAAGAACACATCTTCTGTATTATAATCCTGCAATGAGCCGGAAAGCGTTATTTCAATTATCTTTTTCTTCTCAGGTATAATGCTTTTTCTGCGCTCAAGCGAGTACGAAAGTGAAAATTGTGAACCTATGTAGCTGTATTTATGTCCCCCTGTTTTGCGGTAAACATCGTAGTTATGGTTAAAGCCATCACTGTAATAAAGACTAGTTTTGCTGTTATTAAAGAAATGGTTATATCTAAAGCTTCCGTTCGGAAGGTCAAACCTTAATCCTGCGCCAATGAACTCATTTTTATCACGCTCTTCATTACGTGTATAGTTTAGATTCAGATAAAGTCCGTTGAGCAGTTTCACATCAATACCGGCTTTGATCTGGTTATTATCAATAAAGTTTTCGTGATACCTGAACATAGAAAAATCCGCCATTAATGTAAGTCTGTCGTTTTTCAATGGTCTTATTGCTGTCCCGATTGTAAATTTATCAGTTGAATAATATTCAACTGTTAAAGCTTCATCATTTTTATATACAAATGAAAATGATGCGTAGGGAAGGGGACGGAATAGTAATCCCAAACCCATTCTGAAATTCGGGAAATTTGAATATTGATCTGAAGGTGAGCGTGTGTTATCTCTTTGCAGCATTTCAAACAGCACGCCTGCGGTTATTGTTTTATTGCCTGCGCCTAAGCCAAGCGAAAATGTGCTTACGTTATAGTTCTGTGTAAAACCTGTTCCCGTAAATTCAACTAAAGTGCTTCCGTTTATTACATCATAATTCCTTATAAAATCATTGTATCCTGTATATTTTCTGTAAGCCAGACCCAGGAATCCCGCGTTTATAGATACATCGAATTCATTTAAACCGTTGAATTGCGCTATGTGCATCAGTGCGCTTATGGAAAAATTCAGCCTGTGGCCAAGACCCAGCACAGCGGGGTTATACCTGAATGCATTAGAGCCTTCATCATGAGCTGAAAAAAGGTACATTTCATTTGTCGGGTTGTAGATGTTAAAATCCTGTGAATATGAACGGATGGATGCAAGAAGGGATAAGCAGAAAACCAAAATTGTAAGTAATGATCTCATTTTATATTGATGTTTAGGTTATACTAATATAATTATAAAATATCTTTGTATAAGTGCTGTAATAGCGTAATAAGTTGTAAAAACAGCTGTCCGGAAATTCAACGAACACTTAAGCTTAAAAGTGATTTTTTTTCGTACAAACGCTGGACCGGAATTTCAGGCTGTTTTGGGGAAATTCCGGGCGCTGTCCGATGATTCGTTTTTAATTCCGGAAATTTATCGTACATACAGGTAATTTCATTTATTGAAAAAAATCGGTAAACATTATGCGTAAAGATTATCATTTATATATGCATAATGCATATAGTTAAATATAATATATGATAAATGCATTTGCAAGGATAAAATAACCTTTAATTCATCCGATGACTCCAAGTCATCGGATGAATAGCCATTATCAAATGGTACAATTATATTCATAAGTTGACTTAGAGTCATCCTATGAGTTGTTCATAAAAAAAGAGCGCCACATGGACGCTCTTTTAAATTTATTGTTCCTGCCAGATTCTTAAATCTGACAGATCGAAATGATAATTTATTTTATTACCCCAATGGGGTTTCTGAAATAGCGCAGCTATTTTATCAATGTCATCTTTTTAACATCTGTAAAATCACCGGCTGAGAGTTTATAGAAATAAATTCCGCTTGGTACATTTACAGCATTGAAATCATAAGTATAATTTCCTGCTGCTAAGTTAAGATTGTTTACAAGTGTTGCAACTTCTTTGCCAAGCATATCATAAATTTTCAGTGTTACAAAAGAACCCTTCGGTAAACCGAACTTTATATTTGTTGTCGGGTTAAAAGGATTCGGATAGTTCTGCTGCAATGAATATACGGCAGGAACCTCACTGTTCGTATTCTGAATGCCTACAAAGTTACCAACACGAATTTGATAAAATCGTTTATGTATTCTCGGACCACTTGTTTCAACCGCCGTTATTGTATCAGTATATAGGCCCTGCGGTACATTTGCCGATGCTAGAACATTGATAACAACTGAATCTGCATTTCCATTAAAAGTTCTAACATTCCCGGGATTGAAACTTACCGTAAATGTACCAGGTGATGGTGAAGGAGTAATATTTGAAGTATATGTTACCTGTCCTGCATACGGACCCATAACAGGGTTTCTCATTCTCACAACTGAAGTTGAGCCAGGGTTTATACTATCAATAGTTTTATTGAATGAAATACCGAAATCAGGAAGGTATGCTGTGAAATCGTTCAATGAGTTATTCTGTGCACAGTAGAACGGGAATGTCATTGTT
Organism: uncultured Ignavibacteriales bacterium; assembly: GCA_964577645.1. GTDB lineage: Bacteria > Bacteroidota > Ignavibacteria > Tepidaquicellales > OLB5 > OLB5. The sequence continues at coordinate 6,926 of CAZOAP010000046.1, read as the reverse complement.
CTTCCGGCAATACCCTGGTAATCACCAAGATAGTAATGGTTTGCTGCCTGGAATATCTTTACAGCAGCAGGATTGAAGCTCTGGTTGCCAATTTTGAAGTTTGTAAATGTCTGTCCGCCATCTGTTGATACAGCGCCGTATGTATCTGTAATTAAATTGTTCGGATCGTCGTTCCTTGAATCCCACCAGAATGCCCAAACTCTGCCCTGTAGGTCAACAGAAACATCGCACATCCACTGGTCCATGAATGTTGCATCATCATTTACTCTAACAGGAGAGCCTGAGCTCCATGTAGCTCCACCATCTGTTGATCTTGTGCAGAATATATCAGCTGCATCAGGACCCGGGGGATTTGTTGCATAAACATCATATATGTAACCTCTTGTTGAGGTCGGTGACATATCAACCGCAATGTGAGGCATACCGTTTACACGGATATCTGTTTTTAAAACATTTCTTCCTGAAGCATTAACTGTTCCGGGAGTTGAGTGGAAAGATGCATTAACGCCTGCTGAAAATGATGCTCCGCCGTCTGTTGATACTCTTACGGTTGTACCTCCGCCGTTATACCATGAAAGATATACTCTGCCGTTTGGTCCAACACAAACATCCGGTCCGGGGTTAGGTGTTCCTGTACCCATGTTGCCTACCAGGCTCCATGATGCACCATTATTAGTGCTTCTCCAGAAATCAACACTTGCACCTGTTGCAAAATTAACATAAGCCATGTATACATGATTCTGGAATGGTCCGCTTGTCTGGTCAGCAGCTATCCATTCCTTATCAGCGTTTGCATTGTTTACTATATTGCCTAAATTTGTCCACGTAACGCCTTTATCAGAGGATTTAAGTATCCTGATACCGCTTGAAAGAACTGCACAATAGAAGTTTCCCAAACTATCAGCGCAGAATACCGGGTCACCCTGGTTTGAAGCAATAGCTGTATTACCCCATGTTACACCTCCGTTTGTTGTCCAGTAAACCCACGGTGTACCAGAAAATCCTGTAACCCTGTTATCACTTGCTACAAAATTTAACGGGTCACGGGGATTAACTGCAATATCAGTTTCAGCAAAACCAACTGTAGTTGAAACCTGGTAATTATCAAAAGGACCTACAGATATAACTGCATCTACACCATATGGTGCTGGAGCATATACTCTTGGCATTTCAAATCTGAGAGGGTAAGCATTTTTTGAAACCGGTTCATTTGGATCAATCTGGGAATAAGCATTAAAACAAATGGAAAAAAACAGCAAAAACAATAAAATAGCTTTACTTTTCATTTGTGATTTTTTGTTAATTTTGCAAATAATTCTCTAATAATATTATAAATAATACGTAAAATCAATCATTAAATAAATATAGTTAATAACTATATTTACTGCTGAATATCGGGGATAAATAATTAAAAAATTTGAGATGGTGAAATTATTAACCATAAAAATTCGTTTAAAAATCCAGATAATCATTGTAATTTCTGTTTTAAAAGCTTAATTTTAACATATGAAATACCACAAAATACCTCAAATACTGGCCTTTTCGGCTTTAATCGTAATTTCAGCCTGTTCATCTTTCAATTATAAAACCTACGATGAAAACCAGAATAAAGATATAGATGACCCTGAACCGAATTATGACCTGACTCTGAACCAGGATTTCCAGGATTTTACAGGGTTCATGTTCATTGGCAACAGGATTGAGAATTTCAGCACTTATTTTAATACTTATTTTAATGCCAATGAAAATTTCAGCGATGCATATGATGATTACGTGACAAGAGTACTTGCAAATTATAATGCCAGGCAGGATTCCATTTTTGCAAAACCTCAGCTTTCCCAGGAATCAATTGATAAATTCAACCTGGCTATTGAAAAAGCATCAAAAGTAATACAGTACCATAAAAGCAGCCAGTTCATGGATAGGTCTGTACTCTTAATAGGAAAATCATATTTTTACCTTGGTGATTATCTTAAGGCGGAAAGAAAATTCAGTGAATTCATTTCAAGGCTTAAATCAAGCAGTTACCTTGATGAAGCTTTGCTTAATCTTGCCAAAACACAGCTAAGGCTTGAAAATGAAAAACCTGCACTTGAAAGGCTTAATGATCTTATCAAGAACTCCGGTGATAAAGTAGTAAGATCTGAAAGTTACCAGTCACTTGCGGAGTATTACCTTAACAAAAAAGATTACGAAAACGCAATTAAGAATTTCAAAAGCGCAATAGAATATTCAAATGATAATGAGTTTAAAGCTCAAATGCAGTTCCTGGTAGCATCAGTAACAGCTAAGACAAACCGTAAAGCTGCTGTTAAGGAATTTGACAAAGTGCTTGATTATAACGCTTCATATGACCTTGAATACCTTGCCAGGCTGAATACTGCAAGATATATGGTAATGACAGGAGATTTTAAAAATTCCAATGAACTGATAGAAGACCTGCAGGTTAAATATAAAGATGTACCGCAGAACTTAAGCCAGGTAGATTATTTAAGAGCATTGTATTATGATGAAAAGAAGGACAACAAAGCTTCACTGAAGCAGTACTATGATGTTATACAGAACTTCCCTTCTTCGGTTTCATCTGCAGATGCAAGCTATAAAATTGCGGGATATTATGAAACTAAGAATGATTACCTGAGTGCTTTTAAATATTACAGGTTTTCCACAGAACAGAATAATGCCGGTACATATTCAAAGGAAGCTTTGCAAAAGGCTAATACATATAAAAGATATTTTGAACTCAAATCGGTCATTTCAGGAGCACCTATAAATACAGATTATGATGATGAATTCAAGAAGAAGACCACAAAAGATTTTGATAAGCTTGATCCAAACAAGCTTCCCAATAAGAACGGTGATAACGGCAAGTCAGGCGGTTTAAGCAGTAAATTATTTAAGGATAGTGTTATCAGCTCTGATTCAATGATGGTTCTTCAGCCTGATACCAGCCATGAGAAAGAAAGGAAGATAGCTGCAGCAAAGTTTGAGCTTGCAGAGCTTTTCCTGTATGACCTGAATAAAACAGATTCATGTGAATTCTACCTAAAGGAAGCATTGAGCGAATCAACTGATTATGATTTTAATGCCAAAGTTTTATTCGCACTATCAGCATTATACCGAAAGCTGGATGAAAATGCAAAAAGCGAAGAAGTTTTAAATGTGATAGTAAAAGATTATCCGCGCTCAACTGTTGCAAATTCAAGCAGAAAGCTTCTGAATATGTCAATGGTAGATGAATATTCAGGAGATGCTAGTGATTCGTTATACAGCGCTGCAGAAACAAACTTCATTAACAAAAACTACCCAGAGGCACTTGATGATTTTAAAGGGATAATCAGCCGTTACCCCTCATCTGTTCACATAGATAAAGCATATTTTGGAGCCGGATGGATATATGAGAATGTTCTGAACCATAACGACAGCGCTTATTATTATTATTCATCACTTGTTAAAAGTATTCCAAATTCAGAAGCAGCAGCTATGGTAATGCAGAAAGTTGAGGAATATGAAACATTCAATAAAACGAATATTATAGATACATCAGGTATCAAAAATATTAACCCTGAACAAAAAAACGGGGAGAGTCCTGTAAACAGCGATGGAAACACAGATCCTTCATTATTACAGAAAGAACCAACAAAAGATGACCCGCTGAAAAATGAAGTAGAAGAGAAATTAGAACAGCAAAATCCAAAAGAAAGTAACCCCGGACAGCTTGATCCCGGTAAGGATAAACCTGAAAACCAGCAGGAAAATAATACTAATAATCCCACTGAAATAACACCTGAAAACCAGACACCTGTAGAAGGTGATAAATAACGATGTTAGAAGAAAATTGTTTGTTTTGTAAAATTATCAGAAAAGAAATTCCATCAGAAATAGTATTTGAAAATGATGAGGTCCTGGCATTTAAAGATATTTCTCCACAGGCACCTGTGCACATACTTTTAATACCAAAGGTTCATATATCCTCACCCGCAGAAATTGATGAAACAAATTCACAGTCAGCTGGCAGCTTGGCTTCCGCTGCGGCAGAAATAGCAAAAAAAATGGATCTTGATGGTTACAGGCTGGTAATGAACTGTAATGAAATTGCAGGCCAGACTGTTTTTCATTTGCATGTACATCTGCTCTCAGGCAGGCAGATGCAGTGGCCGCCCGGGTAAATAATCAATAAATAATTTTTCTAAATGACTAAAGCGAAATACTTTTTTAATGTTTTATTTAGTTTTTTTGTTGTTTCCGTTTTTACATCCCTGCAATGTTATTCCCAGCAATTTAGTATCGAACAGTATTTAAGTATCAGGGGTGCAGTCTCTCCTGAGTATTCCTTTGATGACAGCAGGATCTATTTTACTATGAATACTACCGGCACAAGCCAGCTGTGGTATGTTAACAAGCCCGGGGGATGGCCGCTGCAGCTCACTTTTTTTAAGGATAGAGTATCTGATTATTCACCAAACCCTGCAAGTGATGAAATTTTGCTTGAAAGGGATGAAGGCGGTTCAGAATATAACCAGTTCTATATTATGAATTCTTCAGGCTCTGATATCAAAATGTTAACTGATAACTCTCCCAAAGTGTTATATGGATTCGGTTCATGGTCAGATGATGGCTCATTCTATACTTATTATTCCAATAAACGCTCAGCATATTTCTATGATATTTATGTACACAACATAACAACGGGTTCAGATGAAATGATCTTTTCAAGTGATCACTCAAATTATCCTTCTGCTATATCCCGTGACGGGAAAAAAATGATAGTATCAAGATCTTACACAACATATGATAATGACCTGTACCTGCTTGATATAACCACCAAAGATTTTAAGCTTATAACTACGCATAATAATTTCAATGATCCTGCAGAGTACTATGCTTCTTCATTTGATGCAGCAGGAGGCAAGCTGTATTTTATTACGAATACAAAAAGTGATTTCTACAGGATAGGGATCTATGATATAAACTCCGGTAATACTATTTTTCCGGAATATCCATTTTTGAATAATTATAAGAACAATGATGTTTCGCGAGTGACATTATCGCCGGATAAAACCAAAATGATGATAATGATAAATGACCGCGGTTATGACAGGTTATTTATGTATGATCTGAATGAAAATAAAGAAATTAATTTACCTGAAAAGCTTAAAAGTGAGAGTATAACCGCTGTAAAGTTTGCAAACCGCTCACCTAAAGTAATTATAGGTATAAACTCTGCTGCAAATCCTTCTGTGCTTTATGAATGGAATTACAGCACAGGTTCAGTTATGCAGATAACTTATCCCTCCCTTGGCGGGGTTGATCCTGCAACATTTATTGAGCCCTCACTGATCAGCTATAAGTCATATGACGGGCTTGAAATACCTGCATTTATATATTTGCCAAATAACAGCGAAGGACAGAAGCTGCCCTGTATAATATCAATACATGGCGGACCCGAAGGACAATCAACATACGGCTTTGCGCCGATATACCAGTATTTTGTGAGCGCAGGCTATATTGTAGTTGAACCCAATGTAAGAGGCAGCACGGGTTACGGCAAAAAGTATGCTGCTCTTGATAACGTAAGGAACAGGGAAAATTCAGTAAAAGATATTGCATGGCTTGTGGAATATTTAAAAACACGAAGTGATATTGACGCTGGAAAAATTGCTGTCTATGGCGGAAGTTACGGCGGATATATGGTACTTGCATGCCTGACTCTTTACCCGGACCTGTTTGCAGCAGGGGTTGATGTTGTGGGTATATCAAACTTTGTAACTTTTTTACAGAATACCAGCGACTACAGGAAAAATAACCGGGAAAGTGAATACGGAAGCCTGGAAAAAGATAAGGATTTCCTTGAAACTATTTCTCCCCTGAATAAAGTTAAGAATATCAAAGCTCCGCTGATGATAGTTCACGGCAGAAATGATCCAAGAGTGCCGGTAAGCGAAGCTGAGCAGATGAACAGCGCAATTGTTAATAACGGGGGAGTATCAGAGCTGTATATTTACGAAGATGAGGGACACGGAGTGGCAAAGCAGAAGAACAGGCTTGACCTTTATCCCAAAATGGTAAAGTTTCTGGATAAATACGTTAAAAATAAATAATATATTGTAAAGGATAATTATATGACTAAGCAGGTAAAATTTGTATTGCTTTCAATAGTTGTATTGTTTCTTGTATATCTTGGATACAGTGTTTATACAGCATCGCAGTCTGATTCAGTTACTTTCAGTAAATTTGATATTAACAGTACTGCAAGTAAAAATATAAAAGTAGAGATATTGCATGAAAAGGGGATAACACCCAATCCGGATGGAAGTGTGACATTTTATGCCAAAGATAGAGAAGGCACTGAAAAGAAAGTCTCGCTTGGCAAAGAGCTACCCGCAGGCGGAGATTATACAAAAAAAGTAACTTTAACGGGTCATTTACACAGTGATCATTTCCACGCAACTGATGTGATATTTGATTAGAGTGTAATAAAATATTTATAAATAAAAAAACCAGAGTCATTTTATTCATTGACTCTGGTTTTGGTTTACAGATATCCTTTACTTTAATCCCTGAAGTGTAACTTTTTCTACTTTGTTGTTCACAGGTTTTTGAATCATTAAGTAATCATATATCGCGCCAAGGTCATCATCAGATGCAGTCTTTGCAATGAAATTCCAGTTCATTGGAGAGTTATACCCTCTTGTTTTCGGGTCTAAATTTGCTTCTTCCAAACATGACCTGAACTTTGCAATAAATACCTCTTTAGTCATGTTCCCAATACCTGTTTCTTTATCAGGGGTAATATTTGCTGAGCGTACTGTTGAGCCATCAGGCATGGGGAATTCCACACCACCTGCAAATTCTTTGCCCGGAATATAATTTCCTTTTTCATTTTGCGAGTGTCTTTGATTCCCATCCGTAGATTAATAGGCCCA
>CAZOAP010000045.1:0-16531 GCA_964577645.1 uncultured Ignavibacteriales bacterium | reverse complement strand
GCTAAACGTATATTTGACTTTTAACGGAAATGCCGCTGAAGCCATGGCTTTTTACAATGATATTCTTGGCGGCAAGCTCGAAATAATGAAGATTTCGGATACTCCTGCAAAAGACAGGTGTCCCGAAGGAATGCAGAACCAGGTAATGCACTCTTCATTAATAAACGGCAATTTAGTTCTGTTTGCTACTGATATGGTAGCAGGTGAAAAACTGACCGAAGGAAACGGCATGTCACTAAGCTTAACGTGTGAAAATGAAGACGATCTGAATAATATTTACAACAGGCTTTCTGAAGGCGGTGTACAGATCCACCCTGTTAAAAAAGAATTCTGGGGAGGAATGTTTGGTGTACTTAAAGATAAATTCGGCAAGGTTTGGATGCTGAATTCTGAAAAGAAATAACAATAAAATATATGTTAATAGATATAATAACAGACTTTGAAAACACACAAAGCGGACTTATAGCCTCGCTTGATGGATTTACGGAAAATAACTTCAATGTTATTCCTTTTGAAGGCAGCTGGTCCGCAGCACAGGTTGCTGAGCATTTATTAAAAGCAAATTCAGGTACAGTATTAAATTTAAAAGGTAATACAAAGGAATCAGACCGCGAAGCAACAGAGAAAGTAGGTGCTATAAATAATATCTTTCTTGATTTCAGCACTAAAATGCAGTCACCTGAATTAATTCTTCCTTCAACAGAGCCTAAAGAGCAGGAAGAAATGATAACAATGCATATAAGGACAGGCGATAAAATACGGAAAATTATCACAGATGAAGATCTTACAGCAATATGCACTGATTTTGAATTACCCGGCTTAGGCAGTTTATCACGGTATGAATGGATATGCTTTGTTATTGCTCATACTAAAAGACATACACACCAGTTAAATAATATACTGAACATACTGAACAAATAATTATTTTTTTCTATGTCTGATAAAGAAATTGTTGCCGGTTATATGGCAAAGCTTAAGCATCCGTTAAAAGAAGAAATTGAAGCAGTGAGAAAAATCATTAAAGGCTCGGATAAAAGGATCTCTGAACGGATAAAATGGAATGCACCAAGCTATTACTATATAGAAGATATGGTTACATTCAATCACAGGAATCACAAAGCTGTACATTTGGTATTTCATCATCCTGAAATTGTGAATATCAGGTCTCAGCTTCTGCTTGGTGACTATAAGGATAGAAGAATGACATATTTTAAGGATATGAAGGATATTAAAGCTAACCGGAAAGAGCTTGAGCGTATAATGACAGGATTAGTAAAAAATATTGATAAACTAAATAAAAGTAAAATTATAAAATGAGGAAATTAAGATTACAGGTACAGCTTTCAGTTGATGGGTTTAATGCCGGTGAAGATGGCCAGCTTGACTGGATGACATGGAAGTGGGATGATAAGCTTGCGGAATATACAAGTAAGATAACTGATCCGGTTGATACTATTCTGCTGGGTAAAAATATGACAGATGGATTTATAAGTCACTGGGCAAATGTTGCATCTGACCTCAATAATCCAATGTACAAAGCCGGTAAAAAATTCACAGATACCCCAAAAGTGGTTTTTTCAAGAACACTGACAGAATCAAAATGGCCAAATACTGTAATTGCGGGCGGTGACATTAAAGAAGAAATAAATAAATTCAAAAATTCAACAGGCGGTGATATTATAGTATACGGCGGAAGTGAATTTGTTTCGAACCTTATAAAAGAAGGATTAATTGATGAATATCAACTATACATAAATCCGGTGATATTGGGGAAAGGTAAACAGATATTCAATAAGCTGGCTTCCAGGCAGGAATTAACCCTGATAAGCTCAACACAATTTGAGTGCGGTATAACTGTTTTACATTATGAGTTAAAAAATAATTAATAATTTATATAATCAAAGGAGCAGCAGATGAATAAAATTACCCCGTTTCTATGGTTTGATAACAATCTTGAAGAAGCAGTAAATTTTTACACTTCAGTATTTAAAAATGCAAAAATATTAAATGCCAGCAAAACACCTGACGGCAAGTATATGGTTGCAACTTTTGAGCTTGAAGGACAGAGATTCAGCGGAATCAATGCAGGTCCTGTATTTAAATTCAATGAAGCAGTTTCATTTTATGTTGATTGTGAAGACCAGGCAGAAGTTGATTACTTCTGGGAAAAATTGACTTCTGACGGCGGCTCTGAATCACAATGCGGCTGGCTAAAGGATAAGTTCGGCTTATCATGGCAAATAGTTCCAAAACGGCTGATAGAGCTTATGGGTGATAAAGATAATGTAAAAGCAAAAAAAGCTATGGATGCCATGCTGAAAATGAAAAAGATCATTGTAAAAGATCTGGAAGAAGCAGTTGAAAATTAATAGTGTAACAGAGCTTAAGATAAGTAAACCTGCTCACAGAGCTTTAGAAAACGCAGGAATTTCATCTTTAAAAAAGCTATCTGTGTATTCAGAGAAGAATATTTTAAAACTGCATGGTATTGGCAAAACTGCAATTCCAGTTCTAAAAAAAGCATTAAAAGAAGCCGGTTTAGATTTTGCCGGAAAATAAAATTAATAACAGATGGCAAAGCCTGCAAATTCAGTAAAGGAATACCTGGATTCATTACCAAAGGATGTGAAAAAAACACTCAGCTGCATCCGTAAAGCAATTATTTCAGCTGCACCGGAAGCTATAGAATCTATAAGTTACAGGATACCGTTTTACAGGCTTAACGGTCATTTGGCGGCAATTGTATCTCATAAAAATCACTGCAGTTTTGTTACTATGAGTCATGATGTGATTAAACAATTTAAAGATGAGCTTAAGCCATTCAAAGTCTCCGGTACTACAATACAATTTCAGCCCCGCAGCACACTCCCCGCTTTACTGGTGAAAAAGATAATTAAAGCCAGGATGAAGGAGAACATGGAACGTGAATCAAAATCAAAAGCAAAATTAAAAACAAAAACAACATCAAAAAAATCATAAAATAAAAAAATTATGGCAAAAAAGAAATTAAACGTTTCAATATTCATTAATGCCCCAAAAGAAAAGATATGGAGCGTTTTGCTTGACGATGAAACATACCGCAAGTGGACTGCTGTTTTCATGGAAGGCTCTTATGCCGAAGGTAACTGGGAAGAAGGAAGCAAAATGTTGTTTAAGGGTCCGCAGTCTGATGGTTCGATTAGCGGCATGGTTAGCAGGATTAAGCGGCATATACCCAATGAAATAATTACCATAGAGCATTATGGTATAATTAAAAATAACGTAGAAGATACTGAAAGTGAAGAAGCAAAAAAATGGGGAGGCTCTGACGAAACATACAGGCTGGAACCCAAAGATACAGGAAATGTGCTATATATAGAAATGGATATTGAAGAAGAATACCTGGAGTGGTTTACTGCAACATGGCAAAAAGCGATTGGTATAGTGAAAGAGTTATCAGAAAAATAATATTACTGTAATGCATTGATTGTGAAAATGCATGTCTAAAATTTAATCAGGAATGCCTCAACTTAGTTGAGGCATTCTAAAGATATTCACATTAATAGATATTCAATATTAATTGTTCCATTTGCTGATGGATCAGTATTAAAAGGAATTTCAAAATAAAGATCCCTGTATTTACATATCCCTGAATTTTCAGTATCACAATAATAGACCAATACCTCTACAAGTAATTTCCCGTTATCTGAATTAATTTTAACAGGCAGCTCAAATACCGGGGATTTAGTATTTATCTCCATCTCAATATTTGCCACTGAACCGTCTGCTGAGGTAACTGCAACCTGCGGCAAAGCTTCAGGATTTATGTGATAACCTTCAGGTAATTTAAAATTAAATTTGATCTTATTATCACCTTTATTAATTGCTGCGGAATTTAAAGTGATTACATCTGCCGGTTTTTTCTTAATGCCTGACTTCATTCCCTGTGTCAGAATATCGGGATTTGATATCTTAACAGTCTTAACTTCGCCCGATGCCATATCAATAACCCTCAAAATATTATTGTTTGTATCTGTTATAAAAATTTTCCCGTTTAGTATCGTTAATCCGCTGGGTTCATTGAACTGAGCTGCATCTTTATTACCGTCCCTGGTTCCTGTAAAACCGGTCCCTGAATATGTTTTTGATTCCCGGGTTTTTGGATTCACAGTCTTTATTTTACTGTTATAAGTATCAGCAACATATATCAGCTCATCGGCGGGATTATAAAACACTCCCAAAGGATGCTGTAATTTTGCATCATCTCCGATACCATCAATATCCCCAAAATCAAAGAGACCGCTGCCCACAATTGTATTTATTTTTCCTTTGCTGCTGTTCAGATCTGCCATTCTGACTGCACTTACTTCGCTATCCGCAAAGTAAAGCTTCAAACCATCTGTGGTGATTCCGCTGGGCTGCGCCAGGGCTGATTCCTTAAAGCTGCCGTCAATAATATTTTCCCTGCCTGAGCCTGCATAAGTACCGATTTTCCCGGTTTTCAGGTCAAGCTTCCATAATTGGTGCGGACCCGCCATAGCGATGTAAAGCTCATCACCAACAACAATAAGATCCCACGGTGAATTAATAGGTATTTCCAAAGCATTCGCGGGACTTATAAAACTATGTTCTGTTGATTGATAACCAAGACCCGCTATAGTTTTAACCTGTTTAGTAATAAGATCCACTTCTCTTATTAAATGATTTTCAGTATCGGCTATATAAAGCTTTTCATTACTGAATGCTATCCCCTGCGGATGATTGAACGATGATTCAGAATATGAACCGTCACTAAGCCCTATTGTACCAGAACCTATTACTTCTTCTACTTTAACACTAGTTCCATCACTGCTTAATTTTAAAACCAGTACCCTGTTATTATTTGAATCAGTAATAAATATCCTGGAGGTGGAGGAGTCAGAAGCTATTTTTCCCGGAAATGAGAGCAATGATTTTGGTGATTTATCTTTTTCCGGAGTTAATTTCAAGGGCTCGGTATTTAATGTCAGGCCGTCTTTTTTATATTGATCAATTGCACCGGATATTACCGGGTCAAAAGCATCAAACACTCCTTCACCTGACCTCATACCGATAACTTTCCCGTTCGGGTCAATTAACACCAGTGTTGGCCATGATTTAGCCGTATATTCATCCCACACTTCAAAATCTTTATCATTAACAACCAAGTGTTCTATTTCATACCGCAATATTGCCTGGCGGATATTTTCAGTCCCCCGCTCTGTCAAAAATTTTGCTGAGTGGACACCAATCACTACAAGCTCATTTTTATATTTTTCTTCAAGCTTCTTAAGTTCCGGCATTATGTGAATACAGTTTATACAGCAGTATGTCCAGAAATCAATTAACACAAGCTTTCCTCTAAGATCTTTTATGGAATATGGTTTATCCGTATTTAGCCATTCAATCCCTTTTGGAAAGTCAGGTGCAGTAATATTGCCGTAATAGTTCATCCCTATTTCTTCTATATCATTAAATTTTTGAGAATAAGTAACTCCGCTGAAAAGAGTAAGTATTGTTATTATAGTTAAAAATATTTTTTGCATCATTTTACCGGTTATATCACCATTTAATTTAAAATAACTAAATATAGTTTCAATTGAAATTATATTGTTTAATTGATTTATATTAGTTTATACGAAAATATTCAGTAAAAGGTTTGATATTGGAGACAAATTGTGTTAAAATTTAGTTATATTGGTATGTGGGGAATTAAAAGCAGACCCACTTGAGAAAGGAGCGTGTATGCAATTGATAAGTTTTAGGAGGGCAAGGGCATAACTTGCCTAACCCTATTTGAAGCCTCTCATATATAATATGAGGGGCTTTTTTTATTACAGGTGTTCGTAATTTATGAATAATTCTTCACCCGGCTGGATATCACGTGATGCGTAATATTCATAATCCTCATCAGAATGCAGATTAGGTTCATCTGAATGATTCAGATACCAGCCTACACTTATTCGGTTAAAATCACCCGGCATAGAGTACCCCTCTTCGAATTTTATGGAAAAATTCTCTTTCAGTTCTTGTGATACCCCGAGTTTTTCGTAATCTTCATTCGATACCCAGATAACATCATTTTCGTGAAATAATGTATGAAGCTTATCACCTTTATTTATGAATGATGTTGCAAATACACCTATACCTGCTTCTTTTATAGTAGATTGTTTGAGCCTGAATTGCATAAAACTTAATAATTTTTAATAATATTTATGAAAGGGTAATTCCCTTAACAAAAATGTTAACATGCCTGTAATAATGCCGGAATAATTAACGTATTACCTTTTAAGGATAACTGATTGCAAAACCGGAAATTGCAAATGTAACTTTATTTCCGCTTATATCGATATATTTTATTGTATAGCTTTCTTTACCGCCAACCTTGAAATTTGCGGTTGGGTTTGCACTGGATATTTTAAACTCAACCGGTGCGTTTACTGCCGGTGATACAATTTTTACAAAATAGTCATTCGGTCCGTATTCAGTCACAGTCATATTTCCAATAGAATTTATTCCTACATCACTTGCAAAATATTCAGGTACTACAATATTCTGTTCTGATACCCTGTTGATGGTCATAGGTACATTTTCATAAGCAAATACCAGGCTGACAATTTCGATCCTCATTTTATTTTCATTGGCACTTTCTGTTTTATTGCCAAAACGCAATCCTTCTGAAATGGCATTTTTAATATCGGCGTCAAATTCTGTTACACCTTCTTCAGTAATTTCTATCACTACATTTTTAGTCCTGTATAATTTTGTAAGCAAAAACATGTTATCCTGTGTATACTTGGCAGCAAAATCATTGTTGTAGATAACTGAATCTTTATCAATACCCCGTTCTTCAATACCTGAACTGGTAAAACTTACTTTTAACTTGCTTATTTTTGATTCCGGAATATTCGCACCCGTAAGAATATCATTTATCATCTTTTTGATACCAATATCAGATGAAGCTGAAAATGACTGCAGCAGTGCTTCGGCATTTGCTGTGGATGACGAAACCCATTTAGATTCCAGGATCCCCATACTGCTTGTTTTAGGAGTGCTGTTCTCATCAACAAGCACAGAAGGCAACGTAATATTTCCCGGGGGATTTTTAAACAATACTGCCTGCTGTGATATTAAACTGAAATTTAACAGTAATACCGCTATAACTATTTTATATATCATTTTGTTTTTATTCAAACTAAGATCTTTCTATCTCACAAATTTACAAAAACTCAAGCCTATATAAAAAACCAAAATTAATACAATTTTGACTTGAATCTGCTACTTTAAAATTGAGATTGCTCTCCATAATCTCATAAAATAAAAAAGAGAGCAAAAAATGCTCTCTTTTGTTAATTAACTATAGCCAATACGGAGAATATATTTGTACTATTAGTGTAATTTTTTTAAAATTCTTTATATGTTTTAATCTTCATCTTTATCATCATTTTTGTTGCCATGCTTTTTATGTTTATACCACCCTTTATGTTTGCCGTTATCTTCATGCTTTTGTTTTTTATCTTTTTCGTAATACTGGGTATTATATTTGTAATTTCCGTTCCTGTCATAACCATTTATATTATAACCCTGTCTGTCATATCCGTAATAATCGTATCCGTTTCTGTCATACCCATCCCTATTATAACCTTTCTGGTTAAATCCTTCTCTATTATAGCCCTGCCTGTCATAACCGTATTTATCATAACCTTCGTAATCATATCCATCTGACCCGCCAACAGAAATATCAGGGATGACTATCTTAATTGAGCCAACGTTATCATCCTGGCTGTAGGATTTGCCTGAAAATGTAATTATTGCAGCGACTGCAAATATTACTGTAAATATGGTCTTTTTATACATGTGTTATTACTCCTTTATGAATTTATGAAATTTTCCGAGTTATTACACTCATTGTAAAGGTTAGAACAAACCACTGTCAGCGGCGTTCCTGAATATATGTAACCATTTGTAAATATCCGGATTTTACCAAAAAACAGCCATTATTTAATAAATCCCGAATTTTAAACTTTACAGTGAATTCCAAATTTTGTATCTTTGTAGACAAATTTCATAAATGCCCGATGGTGTAACTGGCAACACGCCTGATTCTGGATCAGGAAAGTCTAGGTTCGACCCCTAGTCGGGCAACATATTAAAAGGACAGCAATAACCAGCTGTCTTTTTTTATTGCTAAAAACTGGCAACACGTCCCGATCCCGAGTTCTCGGGATGTCGGGAAAAGTCTTATTCGACCCCTAGTCGGGCAACATATAAAAAGGACAGTAATAACCAGCTGTCTTTTTTTATTGCTAAATACTGGCAACTCGTCCTGAACCGAGTTCTCGCGAAATCGGGAAAAGTCTTGTTTTCCCGACATGCAATGTCGGGACAGGCTTTACCTGGTCCGGCAACATATTAAAAGGATAGCTATATCAAGCTGTCTTTTTTTATATAGTACTTTCAGTAATAAAAAGGTATTTTACATAAAGAAATTTAAACACATAACATCATGCCTGATCCTAATTTAAACCTGATTCCTGTAATTGTTGCCGGAGTAATTAATATGGTGATCGGTGCCCTCTGGTACTCACCTTTCGTTATCGGCAAGCTGTGGATGCGTTCAATGGGTAAAACAGAAGAAGAGCTTAAAGAAGGATTTTCCTCAACCGGTATGGCTTTTACTTATGTTGTAAATACTATTGCTTCACTATTATTTGCATATGTTCTTGCCCACCTGATAAAATTCAGCCAGACAAATACATTCACACAGGGTGTGATGATAGGTTTCTGGGTATGGCTTGGTTTTGTTGTTACAACTGTGATACCGGGATATATGTATGAAAAAAAACCGAAAGTATTATACATGCTGTTTATAATTTATCAATTGATATCCATAACAATAATGGGCGGTGTATTGGCAATATGGTAGATAGTATATAAGATTACGGGTCTGGAGCCAGAACTAGACTATTAAATTTTTCTAAAAGGGATATATTCAATATCCCCTTTTTTTACTTAATTTAATGATATTTCTTAAGTTAAAGAGATTGAAATAAAGATTTTTTAAAGAAATATTCGTGAACCTATTAAAAAAAATTGATGTTTATTAATAATAGCAATAACTCATTAATCAAGGAGGCTTATTATGCGCCCGCTGATATTTTCAGTGATACTTCCATCTTTACTTATCATATTAGGAATTATCACAGTACTGACATTTTCAAATTACGGTGTACTGATTTCCGTAATAGGTGTTGTATGGCTTTTACTTTCATTCTTTATTGAATACAAAGAAGATGAAGAGCAGCCTATGGGGCTTGGAAGAGGAAGAAAAAGATAATTTAATTTCCTTACCACATATCACTCTCAGGCCACGCAGTTACACCGTTAATTGCATCCGGTATAAGTTTACTTACCATTTCGGTGAAGTAATCACCAAGCTTTTCCATCGGTATGTAATTAAAAATTAGCGCTGCAGTAATACCGTTTCCTTTACGAATAATAAATGAAGAAGTTCCGAATAAAGCCCCGGCATGCCACCAGGAATCAGTTGATTCCTGGTAATCCCAGCCTTTGGCATAATACTCATCCGGTTTCAATGATTTAACAAGCGGCTCAGCCAGCATAAGCTTTACTGTTTCATCTTTAAGAATATGAGGCCGGTTTGTTTTTATATCAACAGATGTTACAAATTTTACAAGGTCCTCAGCGTTTGAAAGCCATCCCCCGTGAGAATCCATAACTTCAATATAAAAATCACCTCCATAAGGATAGCTTACCTGCATTTGTTCATCATCAAGCACAGACCAAACAGGTTCCATTTCAGGCATACCTTTATACATCACTTCATCTGGCAGCCTGTCCTTTAATCTTGTTTTAGCGATCAGCATATCAGTAATCCCGGCAGGCTTCAGTATTTCATCCTGTACAAACTTTTCATATGTTTTGCCAGTAACTTTTTCAATTATCCTGCCAAGGATGTTATAGCCAAAATTTGAATAAACAAATTTTGTTCCGGGCGTAAAGTCAAGAGTATCACTTATTGAATACCTGATTATTGTTTTCGTATCAGCAGGTCTTGGCAAACCGAAGGCATCAGCTGCGATCCTTAAATATTTTACCTGCCTGTCCCCTGCTTCAATAGTCCATCCTGCAACATGCTCAAGCAGCATTCTTATAGTTATATCATACAACCTGGGGTCAGCAGTTTTTCCGGGCAGCGGTGTTAGATCATCAAGAATTAAAAATGCTTTGTCATCTAAATTTAGTTTCTTCTCTTCAACAAGCTTCATAATAGCAACACCGGTAATTGATTTTGATACGCTTGCGATCCTGAACATATTAGTAACATTAACAGGTTCAGTATTTTCAAGCATACCGTATCCAAAACCCCGTGAATAAACAAGCTTACCATCCTTACAAACTGCAACCTGCCCTGCCGGTATCTGCCACTTTTTCATAAATGCTGTTACCCCTTCATCAAAACTTTTCAATGCCGGTACTTCGTCTCCTGAAACAGGAATATCCTGCGAAACAATAGTTAACGTTATTATGAAGATAAGATAAATAATCAGAATAATTTTTCTTTTCATTTTTCAGGTGAAGATACTTTGAAATTTCTACTGCTTAAGGCAAATATAATTATAAATGTTTTAAATAGGATAAAAATCATATTGCAAAGTGATACAGGTTATTTTTTTCACCTGCGTTATTTATCATATTTGTAGCGTAAAAAAGATCGAGGCATTCTGAAAGAAATGCTCTCTTAAACGAGCGAAAAAGGCTTAACGGGTAAATTTATTAATTAAATTAAATAAACTCAAAAAAAATCAAAAGTCGTTTTATGGGTTGAAACGACTTTCCGAAAAAGAAGCCTGGTTCAAATCTGAACTGATTATAAATCACAGGATCCCGGTCTGATTTCAACTTTAGATTAAACCTTTCAATTAATGGGACTCATATCCGGGTCCCATTATTTTTGTTTAATTTCAATCCTTAGATATATAGAATTGTACTTTTTTTAACGTTTTCGCACTATTTATAGTGATAAATATCATATTATCATATGATACAGGTAATAGGATTTTGGAGCATTCTGTGCCATTTTTGTATAAATTTCAAACCATTTAAATTCTAATAAAATGGATACTACCGAAAAAACTACTGCAAAAGCTGCACCTGTAAGGGAAAGAAAAGTTAAAGGCATGGTGGAAATAGAAATTTCCAAATGTAAAGGATGTGAACTTTGCAGAACTGCCTGCAAAGAAAATGCTTTGACACTTTCTGATACAATAAATATCAAAGGTTACAGGTATATTATTGCCAATAACGATCTGTGCACAGGTTGTGTTAACTGCGCTTTGGTTTGCCCCGATGCTATTATCACTGTATACAGGACCAATCCTAAGAAGAATGCTAAACGTGAGGATATTACACCCAAAAATATAAAAGAAGAAATTAAGGCTATAATTACTTCTCCTGTGTATAACGATCTAAGCAACATGGATTATATTTAATTAACAGAAAATTCCCAATGTATATTTCCGGTATACATTACAAAAGTATATAAATATTGAAGGCGGTTTTTATATGAAGATGGAAACTAAATTAATGAAAGGTAACGAAGCACTTGCTGAAGCTGCAATTCAGGCAGGATGCGATGCTTATTTCGGTTACCCTATTACACCACAATCAGAAGTATTGGAGTACCTTGCAAAAGAAATGCCGAAGCGCGGCAGGATCGTTCTTCAGGCAGAAAGTGAAGTTGCTTCAATAAATATGATATACGGTGCTGCTGGTGCAGGATTCAGATCGATGACAAGCTCATCATCACCCGGTATCAGCTTAATGCAGGAAGGTATATCATATATTGCGGGGGCAGAATTACCGTGTTTGATCGTAAATGTTAACCGTGCGGGTCCGGGTTTGGGTACAATACAGCCGGGACAGGGTGATTACTTCCAGTCAACAAAAGGCGGCGGTCATGGTGATTACAGGTTAATTGTACTTGCACCATCATCTGTCCAGGAAATGGCTGATTTTGTTTTCATCGGGTTTGATCTTGCTGATAAATACAGGAATCCGGTTTTGATATTGAGTGACGGAGCTATTGGCCAAATGATGGAAAAAGTAACTTTCGGTAAATTTAAACCGAATAAAGTTGATAAGCCATGGGCAACAGTTGGTAAAACGGCGGATAGGAAAAGGAATTATATTACTTCCCTGCATATCCAGCCTGAACAGCTTGAAAAACATAACGAAAAACTTACTGCTAAATATAAAGAAATTCAGAAAAATGAAGTAAGGTTTGAAGAGATAAATACAGAAGATGCTGAATATTTAATAGTCGCATACGGTTTAACTGCCAGAATATGTCATAAGGCTGTAAATATTGCCAGGGAGAAAGGCATAAAGGTGGGATTGTTAAGACCTATTACTTTGTTCCCTTACCCCAATGACAGGCTGAACCAGCTTGCTGATAAGATGAAATTAATGCTTACTGTTGAACTTAACTCAGGCCAAATGATAGAAGATGTAAAGCTTTCAGTGAACGGAAAAGTACCTGTTGAATTTTATGGCAGGATGGGCGGTATGCTTCCTAACCCGGATGAAATAGTAAATAAATTAGAAAAATTAATAAATAAATATCATGCGCTCTGAAGAACATTTGCTGGTTGAAGAACAGCTTATCACAGTAAACGAAGATAAAGATCAGAATGTGAAAGCTGAAAAAGATACAACAGAAACAATTGCAGCTGAAAAACCCAGATGTATGTATGATGATTATGAATTAGTCTACCAAAAACCAAAAACTATGGTAGATGTAAGTATGCATTACTGCCCGGGCTGTGCGCACAGCACTTTGCATAAGCTTATTATGGAAGTTGTTGATGAAATGGGTATTCAGGAAAATACTATTGGAGTAGCACCTGTAGGCTGTGCTGTATTTGCTTATGATTATATGGATATTGATATGTCTGAAGCGGCTCACGGAAGAGCCTGTGCAACTGCAACCGGAATAAAAAGGCTAATGCCGGATAAATATGTATTCACTTACCAGGGTGATGGCGATCTTGCTGCAATTGGTATTGCGGAAACAATACACACAATTAACCGCGGTGAAAATATTGCAATATTCTTTATGAATAATGCTGTATACGGTATGACAAGCGGCCAAATGGCACCAACAAGCCTTGTCGGAATGAAAACCACAACAAGTCCTTTTGGAAGGGATATCGCTGAGTATGGTGAGCCTATCAGGGTATCAGAGCTTATTAGCCATCTGCCCGGCGCCTTTTATGTAACACGCCAGGCTGTAAATTCAGCAACTGCTGTCAGAAAGACAAAAAAAGCTATACAGAATGCATTTAAATATCAGAAGCTTCATAAAGGTACATGCTTTGTAGAAGTGATAGGCAACTGTCCATCAAACTGGAAAATGACACCTATTGAAGCAAGCAATTATGTTGATAGTGATATGATCAAGACATTCCCGTTAGGTGATGTAAAGCTTCCTAAAGGTGAAGATCTTAAATTACTGGAGGAGGTAAAATAGTTATGTTAGAAGAACTCATAATAGCAGGATTCGGAGGACAGGGAGTCCTTTCAATGGGAATGACACTCGCATATGCAGGCATGGTTGAAAATAAGGAAATTTCCTGGATGCCCTCATATGGTCCTGAAATGCGCGGCGGAACAGCGAATTGTATCGCAATTCTTTCAGATACAAAGATAAGCTCACCCATAATTTCAATTTTTGATTCAGCTATCGTTTTAAACCAGCCTTCAATGGAAAAATTTGAAACAAAAATTAAACCCGGCGGCTTATTGATTTATGAATCAAGCAACATTGTAAAACCAAGTACCAGAACTGATATTGAAATTATCGGAATTCCGGCAGCAACTGAAGCTGTTAAAATGAAGAACAGTAAAATTCTGAATATGATAATGCTTGGTGCATATCTTGAAAGAAAACCGGTTGTAAAAATAGATTCAATTATTGAAGCATTGAAAAAAGTACTGCCTGAAAGATATCACAACCTGCTGCCTATCAATAAACAGGCACTCGAAAGAGGCGCAGAGCTTGTTGAAAAGGAAATGATAAGCCTGGGCGAAGCGTTTTAGAATAAAAAATTAAAACCCGGTTAAAAACCGGGTTTTTTTGTAAATAATGCATGCTTTTTGTCATAATTAAATATGATTTTATTGACTTATGTCATATGAGAGTTTATAAAAAATCATCATTATTGTATAGAATTTATACATTAAAAATGTAAAAAATGGCCAGATCAATTATTATACTCGGAATTATTGCTGTTATATTTTACGGATGCAGCAAAGATAACCCTGTAACAGTTGAAAACAATACACCTTCAGACTATACAAAAATATACACAGCAGAATCAGGCACCAATAAATTTGAAGTATACAGTTTAAGCTCAACCAATTTTGTTTACGGATTCAACGATATTGGTTTTAAAGTGTATGTTAACAATACCGAACAGACAACTGGTTTCGTAAAATTCAGATCAACTATGTGGCATGGCTTAGGAGGTCCCAGCCACTCAATACCTGTATCAGATAAATTCATTTATAATTCAGAAAAAAACCTGTTCACCGGGTATACAATTTTTATAATGTATGATACAACAGCATTCTGGACATCTGATTTCAACTATAATGATGCTGTTTTTATTGATTCATCACTTATCGATCCATCATATTCAACCAAAACACAGATTTTTGGCTGGGATAATATTGTTGTTGAACATACATATTTTCTTACTATGATATCACCCTCAGCACCAAGGGTTGGATTAAATGAAGTTGATTTTATGCTGCATCAGACAAATACAATGGTAGATTATGCGGAAGTTAATGATGCACAAATGTTCATCAGGCCATGGATGGAAGCCATGGGTCACGGTTCAAGCAATAATACCGATCCAGTAATGGTTTCTCCCGGCAGATACAAAGGTACAGCTAACTTCAATATGGCAGGCGAATGGTTCTTATATGATTCTATTAAAGTAAACGGAACATTTATAACCAATACACCTTCCCCAAAATTCATTTTACAGGTGAATTAAAATGAGAACAATAATCATTATAATATTAATTTTAATTTGCACCCAAAGCTCAGTGTACACCTGCAATAGCTGCGGCGGCGGAACCGGTGACCTTGCCGTGCTGGCACTTGATGGAATTGCATTATTTAACATTGGTGTATCAAGAGATAATTACACTGGCATTTGGGATAAAAACGGTAATTGGATAACAAATAATTACTCACAGAGCCAGTATAAAGTCATTATGAATACTGCTTACAGGCTTAACCGCCATATTCAGTTTGCAGTATCGCTTCCGTTTGTATATAACACAAGCAATATTCCAGGTTTAAAATCAAGCGGGTCGGGTATCGGTGATATTGTAATAGGCGGCAGGTATGAAATTTTCCATGAGTTCCAGCCTAAGAAAGAAGGAAAAAAGCTTAAGCTTGATAAATCTCTCCCCTATCTTGCATTAACATTTGGTTTGAACCTGCCCACAGGCAAGTCAGAAGAAACTGCTGAAAATGATGTTGATATAACCGGGAAAGGTTTTTATTCAACTACACTGGGTGTTTCAGTCACTAAAAGCATTATAAAATCAAAACTTCAGCTCATGGGAGATCTCAGCTGGCAGCATAGTTTTGAAAAGAAATATTCAAAATATTTCGGTACACCCATAACTTATGATTATATAAAACAGCCGGGAGAAAAATTCAATTATTCTTTAACTGCAAATTATATTTTCAATAGCTGGCATGCAGTTTCATTAACTGCGTCAGGCTTCTTCCAGGATAACTATAAAATTAACGGTGCAGAAGGTTTGAATTCAAATGAAAGAAGTACGAATCTTGTGCTGGCATATACATATTACCCTTCAATTCCAGTTAGAATAACAACATCAGTGAAATTGGGTTTACCCGGAAATGATTTTGGTGTTAACGCCCAGGGTTCAACAGCTTTTAATATAAGTTTAACATATTATATATCAGACCTGAAATGAAAAATCTATATACAGCAATATTAATAATTTTTATAGTTGTTAATGTTACAAACTCCGAATTTATTTTTAAAAATATAAGTATTAATAAAAAAATGACAGATATCACATTAGCTGAAAAGACTATTAAGATTAAATGTACAGAAATGAGCTGTAATGCCTGCAAGCAAAGTATTACAAGATCTCTTAAAGCTGTACAGGGGATAAACAACATTGATATCAACCTTGAAACAAAGATCATTACAGTAGTTATTGATGATACAAAAACTGATGAACAGGAAGTTTTAAATGCTATAATTGGCGCAGGCTACGAAGCCGAACTTATAAAACAGTAAATAATACTTTTAGAAAGACTTTATGATAACCCAGCTAGATAAAACCTTTTACCCTGGTTCAATTGCAATTATAGGTGCCTCATCCAAGGAAAACAGCTTAAGCTACCAGCTTATACATAATCTAATAAAATACGGCTACAAAGGCTGCCTGTATC
>CAZOAP010000044.1:0-16588 GCA_964577645.1 uncultured Ignavibacteriales bacterium | reverse complement strand
TTTACCTGTCTAAATGTTCTGGATCCTGTAAAAGATAAAAAACTGAAAGCTGAAATATTACGCGGTATTGGTACTAACTATTTCAGGCTGTATGATTATAAGGAAGCAATAAAGTATTATTACTTAAGTGAACAGGTCAGTATTGAGTCAAGCAATTACCAGAACCTTCACAGTATATACCAGGATTTTGGTTCACTATATAACCGTCTT
Source organism: uncultured Ignavibacteriales bacterium (assembly GCA_964577645.1). Lineage (GTDB taxonomy): Bacteria > Bacteroidota > Ignavibacteria > Tepidaquicellales > OLB5 > OLB5. Next base: position 16,378 of record CAZOAP010000044.1, on the reverse strand, counting down.
CACTTATACAAAAAAGCACTTGAATACTGCTTAATCTCGCTTGATATAGCCGAGCAATGTGAAATTGATGAAGCAATTCAAACATCAATGATGTCAATTGGCGCGTGTTACTACCAGCTTGGCAATGAAGAGAAAGCCCTAACGTATCTGAATGATTCTTTGAAATATTCAATGAACCCCTTTGCTGAAGCGAATGCTTACCATTTTATTTCAATGACTAAATATGATGCAGGTGATCTTGATGAAGCTGTAAAAATTGCCAATAAACAGATCACAATATGCAGGCAGAATAATTTTTTTGAGTTTGAAGCTTTGGGATTAAGAATGCTTGGCGATATAGATAACAGGAATGAAGATTACAGCTCTGCATTATTAAAATATGAAGAAGCAGTTGATTTACTTAACAAAGCCGGCGAAAAACAGATCAAATTTACCTTATTTAAAAGGATAATTGATCTTAACATAATTTCCGGAAACACAGAAAATGTCATTTCATTATACAAAAAGCTTTATGAAGAACATACTGACCACCTGGAAAAGAATATACAGCTGAAAATTGAACAGCTTGATGTGGAATACGAAACTCAGAAAATAAAGAAAGAATACGAAAAGCAAAAAGAATCCAATTCAATACTTTCCAAAGCTCTAAATGATGTAAGCAGGCTGAACAACCAGCTGCATGACCTGCATGACGAAAAGAACAGCTTAATGGGAATAGTAGCCCATGACCTTAAGAATCCGATACAGAGCATATTATCTTCAGCCAAGCTGATAAACAGCAATAAAAATGAGCCTGAATTTGTTGATGAAATGCTGGATAATATCAAGGATCAATCCAAAAGAATGGTAAACCTTATTAATATACTTATGGATTACAGGGCAATTGAAGAAGGAAATATCAAGCTCAAAATATCTAATTTCAGTAATCGTGAAATTATTTCAAAGCTGATAAAAAATACAGAAGTATTTGCTGTTAATAAGGGGATCAATATTATTAATGAAGCAGCTGCAGAAGAACAATACATTAAAACCGATTTCCTGCTGTTATACCAGGTTCTGGAAAATCTTGTTACAAATGCAATAAAGTTCTCTCCTGAAGGTAAAAATGTTTATCTTAAGTTTGAAAAGAAAGATGAAAAATTCATTTTCAGGATCATTGATGAAGGTCCGGGCTTTTCAGATGAGGACAAAATAAAACTGTACTCCAACTTTGCCAAATTAAGCGCTAAGCCGACAGGAAATGAAAGCACTACGGGGCTTGGACTTTCTATTGTAAAAAAACTTTGTAATATTCTGGATGCAGATATACAGCTTGATTCAAAAATAAACTGCGGTGCAGCATTTACCATAACTTTAAATAATTGTTAATTGCCAAAAGGATATACAGTTCAGGATAAACCGTTCATCGTTCCAACAACAGATGGTAAGCTGATTGAAGAATTTATAGGGGCAGTCAACACACATACCCAAGACCTCAGCTTTGCACATATGATAGCTCCGCCTGGATGGAGTGAACCATTCCAAACCCCCGGGTTTGACGAGATTACATATATAATATCCGGGAAAAAACAATTTGAAATAAACGGTGAAGTTATAATTCTCAGGGAAAATTCTTCCATAAGGATATCAAAAGGAACAAGGGTAAGATATTCAAATCCATTTACTGAACCTGTTGAGTATATTTCTGTGTGTATACCAGCATTTTCAGCTGATAAAGTACACAGGGAAGAAGCATAAAACAAGAATACTGATATGAAATTTACTTCAATTGTTTTATTTTTTCCACTATCCATGCCTTGCTCATAAAGTGTTGCGCTGATTCTGCCTGTGCTAAAAGCTCACTCATAATGAATTCAGATTTATTACCTGAATTCATTTTTTGTTTTATGAGTATTTTCAAAAATCTAAGAAAAATGAGGAACGGTTCTTTATATGATGGAGATACGTTCTTGTTTTTAGTCAGGAAATGAGAAAACGAGTCTACCAGTGATAGTGCCTGCTCAATTGAATTAAGTTCATAATATGTCTTCAGCATAAGTATCCTTGCTTCATATTTGTAAACAAAAAATGTATAATTTACCTTAGCTATAAGTTCCAGAGCTTCTTCGAACCTGTTTCTTTCAAAACATAACATTGCTCTTGTATAATTAAACATATCAGCTTTTTGTTCAGGAAGCAGGTAATCAGCATACTTAAGTGTAAATTCCTCTGCCCATTTAAGCTTTTTAAGCATTAAAGCTGTATAGAAGATGTTCCTGTATAAATTAGCCTGCATGTAGCGTTTATTTGATCCTGAAAATGACATCTTCTCCAGTATCAGCTCATAGACTTCCATCAGGTCTTCCTTACTTTTTTTAATACCATGCCTTATCCTGGTAACTGCACAGCTTTCATAAGCCAATAGAAGATTATATCTTTCTGCTTCATCAAACAGGTACATATTATTGATAATTGAATTTTTAAGCTTTTCATGATGCTCCGTACTGTGAATATTATTTATGGATCCAAGAAGAAGATAATAAATTTCAATTACAGGGTAATACTTATACTTTTTTTTCTTCAATTCTTTGATAAACTTATCAAGATCCAGGTTATTAAAAATTAATTCCGGTAAATTAATTTCATATTTCTGATTTACTACCTCACTCATTTCATACATTTGCTGCAGAATATTCATTCCGTTAATAAGGAAAAAATCCACAAGGTACTCGCCTTGTTTTTCAAGAACGCTGCCGGACCGGTCCTGCCTGTCAGATGAAATTAAATTATCATACCTGGCGCTTTCAATATCAAACCTGTTTAAGAAATATGCGCTGTTAATTATTCCTTCTTTTTCCAGATCCTGTTCTGTTTCCTTAATATTACTGGTGAACAGTTTATCAAGCTTTCTTTGGTCAAGCTCTTTAAGAAGGTATTTTTTTCCGGCAATGATATCTTTTGTAAAACCTGTATATGCCAGAAATTCTTCCGCAAGGCTTAACATATCTGATATTAAGATCCGCATTACTATATCACTGTATTTCTTGGCGGGGTACAATTTTATGAATAATATCTCTTTTTGAATTTTTTCAGAATTGAATTCAGGATAATGTATTCTTATCAGGTCATATAGTTTTATTACTTTTTTATTTGAATTGTGTATGGGTGAATTAATAAAATTCCTGAAGCCCTTTATCTCATTTGCTGAAAATGTCTTAAATATATCTATAACCCTGCTTTTAACCATGTATTTAAATTATAACATTTTATAATGAATAAAAAACCAAAAAACATTGAAAATATTCCATTAATAACAAATTTTCAACATTTTGTTTTAATTTAAATAGAAAATTTGTATAACAAATTTGAAATATTTTCTTCCTTTAATCTCATTATAACAAACCTGTTTATTTTTATCTCACTATAAGCCATATTTTCTTAAATAATGCAGCTGAGCATCAAAATTATAAGCATATTATAACGATAAATTTTATTACAACCTGTTTAATTTTTCTTTGCCCATACGATACAGTTATATTATTTTGCAACAAAATTAAATAAATATCATGTCAAGGGCTAAAAGGGTTATGATTGACTGCAGAGACTTTCCAAATGATATAGACTGTACTTTACTGGTTACCGGTAATATACGCGAAGTTATGAAAGTATCATTAAGACATGCCGTAGAAGATCATGGCCACAAAGATACTAAAGAGCTGCGAAAACAAATAAGAGCAATGATAAAAACTGAAAAATAATTTAAAACTATCAGAAAGGAATATAATAAAAATGATCTTGGTAAGAGATATTTTTCATCTCAAATTCGGAAAGACAAAAGACGCTAAGCTGCTTTTAAAAGAAGCCCAGGATATCAATATTAAATACGGATTCAAGAATAAAAGGGCACTGACAGATCTTGTTACAGGGCATTCCTATACGCTTATATTTGAAAGTGAATGGGAATCCTTAGCAGACTGGGAAAATGCCATGAAAGATGGTCTTGGAGCAGAAGACTGGCAAAAATGGTACCGGAATTTCATACCGCTAGCAGAAACTGCTTCAAGGGAAATTTACAATATCCTCGAATAATAAAATTTTTTAAAAAATTAATAAATAAACTACAATAATAAAATGAAAAATAACTCAACAGGCTTAACCCAGCAGAAAACCGGAGATGCAGAACTGAAAAATTTTAACAGTCCTGATGATACAAGGGAGTTCCCTTTAGGGAAGCTTGAACTTGTAAATGTTGACGGAAAAATGATCGGTAAAGCTATTGTTCAGCCGGGATGGAAATGGTCAGAATCAATTAAACCGATAGCAAAAACTAAAAGCTGCCAGGCCCCGCACTTTCAATATCATGTATCCGGGATTCTAAGGATCAGGATGGATGATGGTACAGAATTTGACTGCAAAGCAGGAGATATTTCATGTATTCCCCCGGGACATGATGCCTGGGTTGTGGGTGATGAACCGGCAGTTCTTATTGATTTCCAGGGAATGGCAGATTACGCAAAAGATGATCATTAAGAATTTGAACTTCTATACAGTTTATCTGTAAATTTTTCAGAAAAATATTAATAAAATGAATAATTATTAAAAAAATGAAAACAACGTTTGCATTATTACTCATTGTGATCTCTGTGAATTTATATTCACAGGACTGGGCCAAAGTTAACCCTGAAATGAATATCATTTTAACCGATACAACTTTACTTAGGGCTACTATTGCAACCATTGAACCGGGAATGAAAAGTGAATACCACACTCACCCTGCAAGCTTTGTATACGCACTGACTGATGGTAAATTAAAAGTTCATTATAAAGACGGGCAAACTGAGGTAGTAGAATTAAAGGCCGGAGATTATATGTACGGAGATCCTGAAAGACAACACCAGACAGAAAATATCGGTGATAAGACTGTAAAATTTCTCCTGGTTGAGCTTAAAGAGCATCCATATAAATAGTACCCGAAAATAATAATCAGTATTTGTATTAACAAAAAAAGGCGGGTATATACCCGCCTTTTTAATAATTTTCGTTTTCAGTTCAATCGTTTTGCAGGGTCAGTCCATGAAATTATGTTCCTGAATTGACCATCATAATTTGGATATACAACAACTTCATGTGTTGTGCAGTTTAATGTTGTATCACAGCCATAAGTACCAAGAACCATTGGAATTTCATTGGCAACTCTTGGATATCTTGACCATGTGGCAGCTATATAGTACCTGCCGTCAGGAATATTATCCATATCATAAGTGGTCTGGTATTTCCAGTCAAGCTTTCTCATGTGCAATGAGTCTGTTCTGACCGGAACCCTGTTGAACGGATTTGTACTATCTGCATTATAAATTGAAACAGTATAAAATCCGCCGTTCAGATACAGAATTGAATCATAGTGGGTTATGTAACCCGAAAGTTTGCTTCCTTCGCGGTTCATATCCGCCGGGCTCTCACATGATGCAAGAACCATAATAAAACCTAATAGTATTATTGTTACATATCTCATCCCATTTCAATATGCAACAATTTGGATAGTTATACCATAACTAAACTAGCTATTTTAAGTTAGTATGAACACGCTACTACAAATTAAGTTTTATTGATAATTATCAGTTTATAAAAATAATAATTTTTTAAACAACATGAATACATGTGTTTAATAAAAACATTGAAAAAATTATTTTTTTTTGTTAATAAGGATATCGGAATATGATGACTTTAAAATATTTTTCTTATGAATATTAAAAAGCCTGATAAGATATTTCATTTTCTCATAAGATTCTTTTTCTTCCATTTTGCTTATACATACAATTTCAAATTCCATAAATGTACCTGCTCTGTGCACTTTATCAAGGTGAATTCTGACATTCTGCCATAAAAATAATTTTCTTGATTTTATAACAATTACCTTAACACCATAAATATCTTTAAGAATTCTCTCAACTCTGTTTGGATGTGTAATTTCTGAAATAAAATAATTACTGTACTTGGCCGATGCCTTATTTGGCCGTTTATAATAGATCAGCTGATGTTCCGTTTTATTTATCGTTCTCAGCTTAAACCTGCCGGGTTTCAGATTAAAATATACATCTCTTTGTTTCAGTACTCCCGCATTGATCGCACCAAGCAGCTTTACTGCAGTTAAAGCTTGCCTATGATCTGTACACTTTACTTTCAGTTCAAGATTTCGCAATGCTATCCCTCAAGTAATTTCACAAATTCATCAAGTGTTTTTACGGGTAGCCTGCATGTGAAATTTTCGCAAACATATGCAGTTGTTTCATTATTTGGCTGAATTATATCAGCTGCATATGTTATTGTATCACCGGCTTTTTCAGGATCCATGCATATTACAACTTTATCCGGCATAAACCTTCCAGAAAGTTCCCTCAGCATCCTGTACGCCATTTCATCATTCTTTTTGCCTGCTATGATTATCTGCTTTGGCTTGTTTAATAATAATTCAAGTGCTACTAGCATTTGAGGCATCGCATAGGGCATTCTTTCAAGCTTGCCGCTGAATGCAAGCACAGATCTGTATGCCATATCATACCAATCATTGTTCCCGGTCAATGCTGAGAGCCTTAGTAAATTAATTATAGCCACAGAATTTCCGGTAGGCTCCGCTGAATCATAATCTTCCTTAGTTCTTACCAAGATACTTGTATCTTTGCCTGATGTATCAAAAAACCCGCCTTCAGATTCATCATAAAAATCATTTATCATTATTCCTGTTAGCTCAATTGCAAGCTTCAGATAAGATTCTTCAAATGATGCCTCGTAAAGATCAAGCAGACCCTGCACAAAGAATGAATAGTCATCAAGCGTAGCATCAATTTTTGCTTCGCCATCCCTGTACCTGTGAAGCAGTTTTTTATTTTCCGCGTCATACAGGTTCTTTATGATAAAATCCGCCGAACCTTTTGCGCCAGCAAGGTATGATGCAGTATTAAATACCTGGTAAGCCTTTGCAAATGCACTTATCATCAGCCCGTTCCATGAAGTAAGTATTTTATCATCAAGGTGCGGCTTGGGGCGCTTTTCACGTTCACGGAATAATATATGTTTACACTCTTCCAGTATACGGTTTATCTCATCTGTGGACTTTTCAAATTCATTTGATGTCTCTGAAATTGTATGCTTTTTATACAGGATATTTTTTTCAACGAACACACTGTGCGGGTCACTTCCCTGCGGCGCGTTGCCATGATCATTTACTCCGTAATAATAGCAGAATATATCTGTATCATCACCAAGCAGCTCAAATATTTCCTTCTTTGTCCATACGTAACATGCACCCTCTTCCTTTTCATGCAGGTCTGCGGCACTTAATGCAGATTCAGCATCTTCGGCGGAATAAAACCCGCCATTTTTATCTCTCATCACCCTTCTCACGTATGCCAGGATATCCTTTGTAACATCACCAAAGTAATTATCACCTGTTATTTGATATGCTTCCAGGTAATTTACCGCCAGCTGTGCCTGGTCATATAACATTTTTTCAAAATGCGGCACACGCCAAAAGCGGTCAACTGAGTATCGGTGGAATCCACCGCCTAAATAGTCATACATCCCGCCTCTTGCCATCTGCAGCAGTGTACGGATAACCATTTGCAGTGATTCAGTATCATCAAACCTGTTATAAGCCCGCAAAAGGAAATTTAACCCCGGCGGCCTTGGGAATTTTGGCGACTCACCGAATCCACCGTACTCCTCATCAAAACCATTTTTGAATTGCTGCGCGCCTTTTAGAAGCATTTCCTTATTCAGCTCACTTGCTGCGGCAATGTTTTGAGATGCCTCGCGAATATGTTCAAGTATTTTTTCACCTGATTCATTAATTTCATCACGGCGTGTCTTCCATGCTTCACCAAGCTGGTGGATAAGGTCCTCAAATCCGGGCAAGCCGTATTTAGAGGTCGGCGGCACATATGTTGCGCCGTAGAACGGCTTAAGCTCAGTGGTTAAGAACATTGACATTGGCCAGCCGCCTGAGCCTGTCATAGCCTGCAGGGCTGACATATATACGCGGTCAACATCAGGCCGCTCTTCCCTATCGACCTTAATATTCACAAATATTTTATTCATTTCTCCTGCGATGTGTTCATTCTCAAAAACTTCGCGCTCCATAACATGGCACCAGTAACAGGTGGAGTAACCTATGGAAAGGAATATCGGTTTATCTTCATCTTTAGCTTTCTGGAAAGCTTCATCCGACCACGGATACCATTCAACGGGGTTATATGCATGCTGAATAAGGTAAGGCGATTTTTCGTTAATTAATTTATTTGGTTTAGGCATTGAGTATAGTTTGTGTTAGCTGCAAATATAGTTTTTATATGCACTTTTATATAGATAAAAATTTTGGAGATAAGTATATTAAGAATCAATTAATTTTCAATATATTAATTATTTAAATAATTGAAAACTTATAATGACAAAAGAAAAAGATTATTCTGAAGACTCAAACAATTTTTATATTAATGAACAGAACAAAAAGAAAAAGAAAGAACTTGAAGAAAAATATGGAATGTTAAGTTTTAACGGCAGCAGTGAAGCTTCTCCCGAAGTTATGAATAATTTTTTGAACTATATTCAACAATTTGAAGAAAACTATGAAAAAGCAGAAACCAAAAAGATACGCGAAATACTTGGAAATCCAATATTCAATAAAATAGATAAAATTGATCCCCAAAATATAGAAAATGAAATTGATTTGGTTTTAGAAAAATATGCTGCAAAGAATTTCAAAGTTGATATAATTGAATTTGATGATGTTAAACCTGAAGATTTTTACAAATTTCTTACTGAAGAATTAATTGAGCATATGATAGATTTCATTAACATTCCTGGGGTGAATACAAATTTCATATATGAAGATTTCCATCCCAACATGAAACTAAATATAAAAGACTGTACAAGATACTTTCACTGGGGGTTAAAAGAAAAAGATAAACAAAATACATTATTATGGTTAGCCGAAGAAAATGTTAAACTTAATGACAAAGATTATTCACCAGAAGAATTTGCAGAAAAATTATTTGAATTTTTCCCGGATAACATTGTAGAAACAGATATAAAATTCAATGAAATCGATATAAATATATTCAGCGCTCAAATAGAATTAACTATAAAATTCAAAATAAATAATTTTCATAAATCGAATATCTATGATATAGATATAAAATTCAATAAAATTGATTCAGATTACATGGAAGTGAAATCAATAAATATTAAATCAAACCAAGATAATATTTGAAAAAAATTCGGAACCAATTATTGCCCCAGCTTTTCATAATTTACACACGCTATCTTATCGGCGCTGCATTTGTGTTTGCAAGTGTTGTAAAGCTTCAGGGAAAGCGGTTCACTACAATAGACGGTATTAATGAACCGATAAACTCCGCCTGGCATATGTTTGAAACGTTGTATCAATCAGGGTTATGGTGGAAATTCCTCGGGCTTGGGCAGATAATAGCGGGATTTCTGTTAATGACACAGCGCTACGCAAAACTTGGTGCATTGATGTTCCTTCCTGTCATATCAAATGTATTTGTAATAACACTTTCATATGATTTCAGGGGAACGCCGGTTATAACCGGATTAATGCTTTTGGCTAATATTATTCTTGTACTTTGGGATTGGGACGAAATTAAGATTCTGGTAAACAAAACTCCTGTGTTCGCAAATAAGAACAGGTTTGAGAACATGCGTGTCTGGGAAATAACGGGATTACTACTTTTCCTTTTTACAGCTATATACAGGTTAAGCGTTACAGGTTATAATATTTTCTTGTGGATAATTATTTGCATGTTAATAGGTTTTACCGGATTAGCTGCCGGTTTAATACAAAATAAACGTTTTAATAAAAAAAATAATAATGACTAAATATGATACAACGCTATTAACATCATCAAAATACTTAAAAGCGGAACCTGGTGATGTGTTTGCTGAAATTATCCTGGAGGAAGACAGGCTTTTAGCGCATGCTTTGGAAAAACACGGGTTGAAGGTCACGCGCACAAACTGGGATAACCCTGAATTTAACTGGGCAGATACCGGCTATGTTATATTTCGCACTCCCTGGGACTATTTTAACCGCTACGATGAGTTTGCGCCTTGGCTAAAGGAAGCTGCTAAGGTTACAAAGTTCATTAATCCCGTTGAAATAATTAACTGGAATATTGATAAGCATTATATGCTTGAGCTTCAGGAAGCAGGGATAAATATTCCGCCCACTGTTTTTATTGAGCCGGGTGATAAGAGAACACTCATGGATATTACAAATGAACTGAACTGGGAGGAATTCATTTTAAAGCCCGCAATCTCCGGCGGCGCGTGGCATACCTACAGGATAAGTAAAAATAACATGGCAGAATACGAAGCGATCTTTAAAGAACTTATCAAAGAGAGATCAATGCTTGTACAGGAATACCAGGAAAGTATTTCCCAGAAAGGTGAAGTATCTTATGTTGTAATTGATGGGACCTTCACTCACGCAGTATTAAAAAAAGGTAAAGGCAGTGATTTCAGGGTGCAGGAAAATTTCGGAGGTACGGTGCATGATTATTCACCTACCCGTGAAGAAATAGAATTTGCGCAAATGGTAGTGAAAAGATCAAAGCCCGGCATTTTATACGCCAGGGTAGATGTAATGTGGGATAACAACGGGAAGTTATCACTTGGCGAGCTCGAAGTTTTTGAGCCGGCCTTATGGCTCCGTAAAAACCCCCCTGCCGCTGATATCTTTGCCCGTAAAGTATATGAAATAACAAAAAAAAATAATTGAACTGATATTCCCAGAACCCTTCTGTATATATCCCATGTTAATTTAATATAATTAAATAAGGAGCAAAAATATGTTTTCACAAAATAAGGCATTCAGCGGATTTTCTGTGAATGATACTGCTAAAGCAAAAGAATTTTATACTCAGGTTTTGGGTATGAAGGTTAAAGAAGGTGAAATGGGTACTCTTCAGCTAAAAATTGCAAATGATTCCGTTGTTCTTATTTATCCCAAACCAAATCATGTGCCGGCGAAATTCACAATTCTGAACTTCCCAGTAAGTGATATTGATAAGGCTGTTGATGAACTCACAGAGCGCGGAGTTAAGTTCATACAGTATGATAATGAAACTATAAAGACCGATAATAAAGGCGTTATGCGAGGTAACGGTCCAAATATCGCCTGGTTCAATGACCCTGCAGGCAATATTTTTTCTGTTATAGAAACAGAAATGCATTAAACCGGCTGTTTTCAGCTTTTTTAGCCGGTTGATTTAGATAGTTAAAGCTTTAGTGGTTAGCTATATTATATACATTACAATCTGAAAGAAGGATAAACAAATGGAAACTAATCTTATCAGGATCACAGAAGCGCATTATACAACAGGCTACTCAATTGAAATTACATTCAGCGACCAAAGCACACAAACTATAAATTTTGAGCCTTATATGATTAAATCACCTGTACCAAATATCAACAAATACCTGGATAAAGGTAAGTTCAAAAAATTCTTTGTTGTAGATGGCAACCTGATCTGGAAGAATACTGAAATGACCTTCCCTTTGGCTGATCTTCACTCCGGCAAACTGCAGTAAATAATATTTTTTGCCGCCAGCCCTTACAGTATAAAATTCTCTTTAATATTAATTATTCACTTTGTAAATTACCGCTATGAATGAATGTTTATCGTGTCTATCAAACAGCGGTATCAGCAGAATTAGCCCGGGCGAAACTATTTTCGAAGGTAATTACTGGCTGGTTGAGCATGTTTATCCCACAGGATTATCAGGATGGGTTGTTATTGTATTAAAACGCCACACGGATAAGCTCCATGAGCTTACTCTGGATGAATGGAACGAGCTTGGTGAAATAAACTACCGTTTAGTTAATTCTCTTCACAAGTTACTTGAATCCGAAAAGGAATATTCATGCTGCTTTGCTGAGATGGAAGGATTCCGGCATATCCATTTTCATGTAATACCAAAAACAAATGACTTTGACCCAGAAAATACAGGTGCAAAAGTATTTAAATATTTAAGGGTAAGTGAAGATGATGCAGTTAACAAAGAAAAGATCATTGATTTATGTCGCAGGTTAAAAAAAGAAATGGATTAAAGTAATGGGTATAACTATACATTACCAGGGAAAGATAAATGAAATATCACTTATAGAAAATGTAACCGGTGAGCTTAAAGATATTACAGAAGAGCTTGAATGGGAATATTTTTTAATTGATGATGATAAACTTGGTATCAAAGGAATTTATATAAACCCGCCTCCAAATTGCGAAGCCCTCACATTTCTTTTTGATAAAAATACGGGAGTACTGAAAGACAGGATTATATTACAATTTGATGATATGGGAGATGATCATTATAAATTTAACCATACCAAAACACAATATGCTCCGATACAAGTTCATATTACAATAATTAAGCTTTTAAGATATTTAAAAAATAAATATATCTCAGATCTGACAGTAACAGATGAAGGTGAATACTGGGATTCTGAAGATGCAAATTTACTGCAGTCAAAATTCGATTTTTTAAATGAGATGCTGGAAATTGTTGCAGATTCATTAAACAAAATTGAAAAGATTCCAAATGAATCCAATGAATCATTAATTAATAGAATTGAAAAAATTTTAACAGAAATTCATGAACGGAATAAAAATAAACTCGGTTAAAGCCTTTACGTGAGATAAAAAAATGAAAATTAATAGCACAGATTACAGCTACGATAAACAAAATGTAAAGTACACCCCGCACAGGCAAACCGATCCGGTTATTTTTAGTTATATCAATGATGCATTAGGGGATGCTAAAACTGTGCTGAATCTTGGCGCCGGGACAGGCTCATATGAACCGCCGGACAGGATTGTAACTGCTGTTGAACCCTCAAAACATATGCGTGATCAAAGACCAGCCGGTAAAGTAAGAGCCATAGAAGCATTTGCAGGTGATATGCCCTTTGATGATAATACATTTGATGCATCAATGGCTTTGCTGACAATTCATCACTGGCCTGATATTAAAAAAGGTTTAAATGAAATGAAGCGTGTTACCAAAAATCGTATAATCATAATGACATTTGATCCTGAAAAGGTATCTGAATTCTGGCTTGCTGATTACTGCCCTGAAATGATTGATGTTGATAAAGCACGTTCTCCTAAAATTGAATTCATTACTGATGCAATCGGAGGAACGTGTAATGTTCTGCCGGTTAAGGTTCCTTTAAACTGTATCGATGGTTTTAATGAAGCCTTCTATGGCAAACCCGAAGCATTCCTGAAAGAAAGTGTAAGAAGGTCACAATCATTCTGGGATTTCCTGCCGCCGGAAACAGAACAAAAAGCTGTTGATAAATTAGCTTCAGATCTGAAAACCGGGGTTTGGGATAAAAAATACGGTCATTACAGAACTCAACCATATTATGAAGGTGCCATAAGACTTATAGTTTCTGAAAAATAACAGTTTATTCTACCTTTTAAATACAATAATAACATAAAATTATCAAAATATATTTTCATTTCCTCTTGCGAAACCAAAAGGTTTCATATATATTTGCAACCATAAGGTTTCATATAAATTAATTTTATTAAATATGACAAGAGATGTATTTCAGGCAATTGCTGATCCTACCCGTCGGGAAATACTGGGCATGATAGCATACAGGTCGCTTAATGTTAATTCCGTTTCGGGAAATTTTGATATCAGCCGTGCGGCCGTTTATAAACATATCAAGATCTTACGTGAAGCAGGGCTTGTTGAAATAAAACAGCATGGCCGTGAACGGTATTGCCATGCAAAAATGGAAAAGCTTGAAGTTGTATCTGACTGGGTTGAGCAATACCGCAAGCTGTGGAATCAAAAACTTGATTCACTTGAAGCTTACCTGGATAAACTGCAAAATAAAGGAAATGTAAATGGAGGAGACATTGACAAATAAAGAAATTATAAGAATAGTAAACGAAGGATTTAATCTTGGTGATACTGAACAGATAATGAAATATGTTGCCGATGATGTTACATGGGAGTGTCCCGGATTTTTTATGCATACCGGCAAAGAAGCATTCAGAAAAGAGATACATAACGATGCATTTTCTGGCGTGCCGGTAATTAAAATAACAAATGAGCTAGAAGATGGTGACCTGGTTGCAGTTGAAGGCAGTGTTACAAGTAAAAAGAAGGATGGCAGCGATTTTTCATGCAGGTTCTTTGATTTCTACAGGCTTGAAAACGGCAGGATCAAAGAAATGCGCTCATACCTGGTTGATATAAAATAAATTTTAATAATTATAATATAAAAGTTATGGAAAAGCAAAATGAATTAAAAATAGTACGCAGTTTCAATGCCACAAAAGAACAGGTGTGGCATGCATGGAGCGATGTAGAGCATTTTAAACAGTGGTGGGGACCCATAGAATTCACCTGCCCTGACTGTGAAATAGATTTCAGGATAGGCGGCAAATGGCTTGCAAGTATGATGGATGAAAACGGAAATAAAATATGGGCAACAGGCATTTATAAGGAAATTGACCCCCATGAAAAAATAGTTTTCACGGATTGCTTTGCAGATGAAAAAGGAAATGTAGTTTCCTCAGAAGTGTACGGGATGAAAGGTATACCAATGGAAATGCAGGTAACAGTATTATTAAAGGAATCTGGCGGAAAGACCGAAATGACAATTATACATAAAGGATTGCCTGCAGGCGAACATATCACAGGAGCAAATATCGGCTGGAATACTTCAATAGATAAAATGGAAGCAAGCTTTAAATAACAGAATAACTTCATCCAAAACTAAAAATTTACATCATGCAAACTTCAGAACAAAACATACAGGAAGCACAGATCGGGCAGGATTCAGAAAGCAGGAAACTTGTAATAGTCCGTGAATTAAATGCACCGGTAGAAATGGTATGGAAAGCGTGGACCGAAGAGAAACATTACAGAAAGTGGTGGGGACCTGAAAATTATTCATGTCCATACTGCAAAATAGATCTGAGAGTTGGCGGGAAATACTTATTCTGCATGCTCTCTCCCAAAGGTAACGAATACTGGACAACAGGAGAATACCTTGAAATTGAAGCCCCTGTAAAGCTGGTTTACACAGATTCATTTTCAGATAAGAACGGCAATAAGCTTCCCCCGCCTTCAGAAGTATCAGCTTCTGATATGCCCGGGGAAATTAAGGTAACCGTGCTGCTGTTAGAGAAAAAGGGCCGTACAATTATGACCCTGATACATGAAGGTATACCTGAAGGTGAAATGAAACATATGGCAGAGCGAATATGGAACGAAGCATTTGATAAAATGGAAGCAAGCTTTAAATAGTAAAATAAATTCATCCATCATCCATTAAATTGCTTAAGTAATTTTGAAACAAAAAAAGAGCAGAGCGTTAAGAATTTTTGATACCATTGTACAATCCTTAAAAGGCGTTGAGTATGATTACACACAGGGAAGCATAAATAAAGCAGTATTTCTGCTTGCTATCCCTATGATGCTGGAGCTTAGCCTGGAAAGCGTTTTTGCAGTTGTTGATATGTTCTTTGTCAGCAAGCTGGGTCCAAATGCAATTGCTACTGTAGGCTTAACCGAATCAGTGATCACAATAGTATATTCTATCTCTATTGGGTTAAGTACAGGAGCTACGGCAATTATTGCAAGAAGGGTTGGCGAAAAGGATCCTGATGCGGCGGCTCATGCATGCGCGCAATCACTGAACCTCTCACTTATCATTTCTGTGATAATTAGTATCTGCGGAGTAATTTTTGCGGGTAATATACTTTCACTTATGGGTGCCGCTCCTGAAGTTGTGGCTGAAGGTACAATATTTGCACAGATACTGCTTGGAGGTAATATCGTGATAATACTTTTGTTCCTTATAAACGGAATATTCTGCGGTGCCGGTAATGCCGCTATGGCAATGAAAAGTCTTTGGATAGCAAGCATAACAAACATTATCCTTTGTCCCCTGCTCATACACTTCTTCGGATTAAAAGGTGCAGCTATTGCTACGCTTACAGGCAGAACGGCCGGCGTAGTATACCAGTGTTATCATTTATTCGGCGGAAAAAGCTTTTTGAAGATAAAGTCTGATTATTTTAAGATCAATTTTACGCTGGTAAGATCAATTATAAATATTTCATGGCCGGCAACACTGCAATTCCTGATAGCAAGCGGCAGCTGGATTGTTTTAACACGCCTTGTAGCTGAAACAGGCGGCACTAATGCATCGGCAGGTTACCAGATAGCATTCAGGAATATGGTATTCTTTTTTCTTCCGGCGTGGGGTTTAAGCAATGCTGCCGCAACACTTGTGGGGCAAAACCTTGGCGCCAAGGAGCTTGAAAGAGCAGAACAAAGTGTACTGGTATCAGCC
>CAZOAP010000043.1:0-16685 GCA_964577645.1 uncultured Ignavibacteriales bacterium | reverse complement strand
AACAAAAGATATAATTCCCAATGAAGTTGTTCCTGAGCTTTTTGAATACTCCAGGCCGGTTCATAATTTTGTAAAGGTCGATCTTTTTCTGCAGGGATGCCCGCCGCCGGCTGATGCGATATATTTTCTGCTGACGGAGCTGCTTGAAGGAAGAATGCCTGACCTGACCAAAGTATCAAGGTTGGGAAAATAACAATTAATTGATAAAATAATACAGATCTTAATATTATAACAATGTCCAGAACTATAACTATTGATCCAATAACAAGGATAGAAGGCCACTCTAAAATTACAATTCATCTTGATGATGAAGGCAAGGTAAACGATGCAAGGTTCCATGTAACGCAGTTCCGCGGTTTCGAAAAATTCTGCGAGGGAAGACCGTTCTATGAAATGCCTTCGCTGATGGCACGAACCTGCGGTATATGTCCCGTCAGTCATTTGGTTGCCGGTGCAAAAGCATGTGATGATATTCTGGCAGTAAGGCTGCCTGATGCGGCAATTATGCTCAGAAAGATAATGAATCTTTCACAGATAATTCAGTCTCATGCATTAAGCTTTTTCTATCTTTCTTCACCTGATATACTGCTAGGACTCGACTCCCCGGTTGAGGAAAGGAATCTTGGCGGTATTGTAAAAGCTAATCCTGAGCTTGCAAGGAACGGAATATTGCTCCGTAAATTCGGGCAAAAGATAATTGAGCTTCTTGGCGGAAAGCGGATACATCCTTCATGGGTTATTGCAGGCGGCGTAAGCACTAAGCTTACAGAAGAACAGAGAAAAACAATGCTTGGCTGGATACCTGATGCATTAAAAGCTATCCAATGGACGCTTGATACTGTTAAGCCGCTGTTCGAGAACTTCCGTGAAGAAATGAGAACATTTGGTAACTTCCCTTCGCTTTTTATGGGACTTGTAAATGAGAACAATGAGCTTGAGCACTACTGCTGTAAGTTAAGGATTGTTGACAGCGTAGGCAATATCATAGCTGATAAGCTTGACCCGCAAAAATACTTTGAATACATAGAAGAAAAAGTTGAACCATGGACTTACATGAAGTTCCCTTATTATAAACCGCTTGGTCCAAACCAGGGCTCATACCGTGTTGGACCGCTTGCAAGGCTGAATATTATTGATAGATGCGGAACACCACTTGCTGACCAGGAATGGGCAGAATTCCGTGATCTTGAACGCGGAGCCGTTTTGAGTTCATTCCACTATCATTTTGCAAGACTGATAGAAATACTTTACGGTATTGAAAAGATCAAAATGCTGCTTGATGATGAAAAGATATTAAGTTCTCACTTCCGTGCATATGCTGAACCGAATAACTTTGAAGGTGTTGGTGTTAGTGAAGCGCCAAGAGGTACTTTGATACATCATTATAAAATAAATGAACAGGGTTTGATAACCTGGGCTAATATGATAATTGCTACCGGCCATAACAACCAGGCAATGAATAAGGGAATACTTCAGGCTGCAAAGCATTTTATTAAACATGATAAGCTTACAGAAGGAATGACAAACCGTGTTGAAGCTGTTATCAGGTGTTATGACCCATGCTTAAGCTGCTCTACACATGCGGTCGGGAAAATGCCTATGAAGATTCAGCTTGTAAACAGCAGTAATGAAATAATTGATGAGCTGATTAAAAATTAAACAGAAATCAAATTGAACAGGACCCTGGTAATAGGATATGGTAATTCACTTGCAGGTGATGATGCAATAGGCTTCTATGCAGTGCAGAAGCTTGTAGGATCAGAATTGCCTGAGAATGTCACCGTTAAATATATACACCAGCTTATGCCTGAACATGCTGAAGAAATTACTGAATACGATCTTGTGATCTGTATAGATGCCGAAGCATCAGGTAATTACGGCTTATTGAATTTGAGAAGAATAAACACGGATGATATTCTTGATACCGGGACTTCTTCACATGATTATACACTGGAATCGATACTTTTTCTCGCAAAAAAATTGTATGACCAACTTCCGGAAATTTATTTGATTACAGTAAGCGGCAAAAGCTTCCTAACAAGCGATAGGCTGACACCGGAAGTTGAAAAAAGGCTTCCTGATGTAATTGATACCGTTTATTCGATAATAAACCGTAATGAACATTTACCGGGTAAACCCGTAATAATGTGATGAAAAATTTCTGCGCTTTTTTTGTGTGATCTGTATATTATATTTAAATTAAGTATATAAGTATTTTTCATTTAATGAAGAATAAATTTACAGAAACACTTATAGCGTTATCGTTTTTTATTCATTTTATATACTGAAATCCATTGGTTTTATAACTTTGGAATATGGACCGGGTAAAATGGTTATCCTGAAAATGCAGCTTCGGGAATAAAACCGGTAAAACGAATTATATTTAAGGCTCAATCCTTCCATGGATCTAAATCCGGATCCTGATTATCCAATTGTACTAATTTAATTTATATTCTTCAGTCTTTCATTATTGTTTGCTGATTTTTTTTAAAATTCAGTAAAATGATACAGCATTGAAATACAGACTGAAGCTGCTGAAAATAATATCGCTTTTAGTTTAAATTTTCCAGTTAAAATAAAAATCAAAGGAGAGTTCTGCACTATGGATAAAACCGTATTTGCTGAATCCTTTGCCCTGGATAATGCAGCTAAAGATATTGTTGAGATTCGCAGACGTATTAAGTATGAAGGTGAACTTGATAAAAGTTTCAGGGATAAGATAGCCAAATCAGCTCACGGTGAGAAACTATATGGCTGTATTCAGTGCGGCACCTGCAGTGCGGCATGTCCGGTAAGCCATTACATGGATTATACCCCGAGGAAAATAATCCAGATGGTGCGTGAAGGATTCAAGGAAGAAGTATTAACATCCTCAACAGTTTGGTTATGCGCGTCGTGTTATGCATGTACTGTTGAGTGCCCCAAAGAAATAAAAATTACCGATGTGATGTATGCCCTTAAACGGGAGTCAATATTGGGAAATTACTATCCCAAGAAATCCCCTGCATCAATTTTAGCAAATAATTTCTTTAACCAGGTCTTAAATAACGGCAGGAACAGCGAAGGTCCGCTTTTAATTAAGATGTACCTGAAAACAAATCCATTCATGCTCATCAAGAACATGGCATTGGGATTCAAGCTGTGGATGAGAGGTAGAATATCCCTTAAAACAGAAAAGATCAAAGATAAAAAAGCTCTTAAAAAACTTCTGCAAAGCGTAGAAGATAAAAAAGCATATAAAGAGAACGTAATTTCCTCATCGTTAAAGGAGGCATCTGCCGTATGAAATATATATATTATCCCGGATGCTCTTTAAAAAGCACAGGGAAACTTTACGAGGAATCACTGCTTGCTGTTTTTGATGCGCTGGATATTAAATACGAAGAGCTTAATGACTGGAACTGCTGCGGCGCAACTGCATATATGGCTGTTGATGAAAAGAAAGCATTTGTACTTGCAGCAAGGAATCTTGCATTGGCTGAACAGCAATTCAGGGATGAAGAAGAAGTAAATATTGTTGCTCCTTGCAGCGCTTGCTATATGATTCTTCTTAAGACGCAGAAATTCCTTGAAGATAACCCTGAAGATATGGCTGTTATTAAAACCGCCCTTAAAGAATCAGGCCTGGAGTATAAAGCCAAAGCAAAAGTACGCCACCCTATCGATGTTTTTATTAACGATATCGGTGAACAGGAAATAATAAAAAGGATCACAAAACCTTTAAAAGGTATCAGGGTTGCTTCATATTACGGATGCCAGACCGTGAGACCGTATTCAACTTTTGATGACCAGAGAAACCCGGTAACAATGGATAAGCTGTTTAAAGCAGCGGGTGCCGAGATTGTTGACTGGTCAATGAAGACACGATGCTGCGGTGCAAGCTTAACCGGCACGATCCAGGAAGTTGCATTGCCGCTCAGTTACATCATTCTTCACGAAGCTAAGAAAAGAAGGGCTGATGTTGTTACAACTGCCTGTTCTTTGTGCCAGTTCAATCTTGAGTGTTACCAGACAAACATTGATAACAAATTCAAGACTGATACTAAAATTGATGTTATATATTTTACCCAGCTTCTGGGACTGGCTCTTGGTTTAGAGCCTAAAAAGCTTGGTATAAACCGTTTATTCGTCCAGCCTGAAAATCTTTACAGGATTATGGAAGGAGGTAAGCCGGTATATGTTTAATACCAATGGAAACGGCACCCCGAAGATCGGTTTTTATGTCTGTCATTGCGGACATAATATCGCATCTATGGTGGATGTTGAAGAAGTACAGAAATTCGCATCAACTTTGCCCGGTGTAAAAGTATCACGAGATTATAAATATATGTGTTCAGATCCCGGGCAGGAATTGATACAAAAAGATATCAAAGAGCTTGGTTTGAACAGGATAGTTGTAGCATCCTGCTCACCTCTCTTGCATGAACACACCTTCCGTGTTGCTGCCGAAAAGGCAGGGCTCAATCCTTATTATTTCCATATGGTAAATATCCGCGAAAATGTGTCCTGGGTTCATACTGATAAACTTACTGCAACACAAAAAGCAAAAGCTTTAACCCGTGCTGCAATTCAAAGGGTATTTTTCCATAAACCACTAGAAAAGAAATCAGTTCCGGTCAATCCGGATGTATTAATAGTAGGCGGCGGTATTGCGGGAATTACTGCTGCACTTACAATTGCCAATGCCGGCAAACATGTTTACCTGGTTGAGCGTGAGCCAACCATTGGCGGTCATATGGCAATGTTCGATAAAACCTTCCCCACGCTTGATTGTGCCGCATGTATCTTAACTCCCAAAATGTCTGCTGTGAAAGCGCATCCAAACATTACGCTCTGGACATACTCAGAAGTTGAAAAGGTGGAAGGATTTGTCGGCAATTATAAAGTTAACATCAAGCGTAAACCGAGGTACGTTATAGAAGATCTTTGCGTTGGATGTATGGAGTGCATTGATGCCTGCATATATAAAGAAGCAAAGTACCCTGATGAATTCAACCAGAAGCTGAGCAAACGTAAACCTATATATATTCCTTTCCCGCAGGCTACACCACAGGTCGTACTTTTCGATCCTGAAACGTGCATCGATTTCAAAAGCCACAGGTGCAAAAAAACCTGTATAGAAGCATGTGACAGGGAAGCTATTGATCTGAAGCAGGTGCCTGAATACAAGGAAATAAATGTTGGCACAGTAATATTAACAACCGGTTTCAAACCATATGATGCTGAACTTTCACCGCAGTATGGCTACGGAAAATATCCGAATGTATATACTTCACTGGAAATAGAGCGGCTTGTTAATGCATCAGGACCAACATCAGGTGAGGTTGTAAATAAGGATGGCAGGAAGCCGAAATCGGTTGGAATAATTCACTGCGTCGGTTCACGTGACAGGAAAGCACATAAATGGTGTTCCAAAGTATGCTGCATGTATTCATTAAAGCTTGCACATCTTATTAAAGAACACACCGGTGCCGAGGTATATAATTTCTACATTGATATGCGCACTCCGGGCAAAGGTTATGATGAGTTCTATGAAAAGATAATGACAGAAGGCGTACATTTTGTACGCGGACGTGTATCTGAAGTAACTGACTGGGCGCTGGTTCCTGAAGAAGAGAACAAGCTTACTATCAGGGTTGAAGATACTTTGATAGGAGTAGTTCGCAGAGTGCCTGTTGATATGGTTGTACTGGCTGTCGGACTTGAACCACGCGTAGATGCAGGTGATATAAGACGCATGTTCAATATATCCTGTTCAAACGAAGGATGGTTCCTTGAAAGACATCCGAAGCTTGCACCTGTAAGCACGTTTACCGATGGTATCTTTATTGCCGGCGCATGCCAGGGACCCAAGGATATTCCTGACTCAGTTGCGCAGGCAGGTGCCGCTGCGGCTGAAGTGCTTTCACTTATCAGCGCAGGCAGTATTGAGCTTGAACCCAATACAGCAAGTATCGTTGAAAAATTCTGTTCCGGGTGCAAATCCTGCATCCCGATCTGTCCTTACTCAGCAATATCTTTTAACGATAGCACTCAAAAAGCTGTTATTAATGAAGCGCTGTGTAAAGGCTGCGGAACGTGTGTTGCAGCATGTCCGTCAGGCTCTATTATACAGAATCTGTTTGAAGATGAACAGATATTCAGTGAAATTGACGGTTTATTAAAATTTGCAGATATAGAACTGGAAGAAATGGAGGCTGAACATGCCTGATAAACTGAAAAATTACGAACCAAAAATAGTCGCATTCTTCTGCAATTGGTGCACATATACTGCAGCCGATCTTGCAGGAGTATCACGGCTTAAATATGCCCCCAATGTAAGGGTGATAAGGATAATGTGCTCCGGCAGGGTAGACCCGCAATTTATTCTGCAGGCTTTTGCCAGCGGAGCAGATGGTGTGCTTATTGGCGGCTGTCACCCGGGTGATTGCCATTACTCCGAAGGCAATTATAAAATGCTCAGAAGATTCCGCTTGCTTAAAAGAATGCTCCATACACTTGGCATTGATGATGAGAGATTAAGACTTGAATGGATCTCAGCATCCGAAGGTGAAAAAGTAAAAACCGTGATTAATGACATGGTGGAAAAATTAAAAGTCCTGGGACCGCTTTCGATCCCGGATCAGATAAAAGATCTGAATGAAGAATTAAAAGAATTCCCGGAAGAACATGCAGAACCAATTATTGGCAGGGAGGAGTTAAGTCATGTCTGATAAACCTAAACTTGCGTTTTACTGGTGTGCCTCCTGCGGAGGATGTGAAGAATCAGTTGTTGATCTTGCAGAAGATATCTTAATGGTAGCCGGAGCAGTTGATATTGTTTTCTGGCCTGTTGCTATGGATTTCAAAAGGTCAGATGTAGAAGCAAAGGAAGACGGCTCTATTTTTGCAACATTGATAAACGGGGCTATCAGTACATCAGAGCAGGAAGAAATGGCGCGTTTGATAAGGAGAAAAAGCAAAGTTGTTATTGCATATGGTTCATGTGCCCATATGGGCGGCATCCCCTCTCTTGCAAATGAATTCACCCGCGCGCAGATCATGGAATATATGTACCAGGAAGCACCTTCTGTGGTTAATCCGGAAAAGACACGTCCTATGCTTAGCTTTAAGCATAATTCGCAAAGCGTGACATTGCCTGAGATAAGGAATCTTGTCCGCTCGCTTGACCAGGTAATTGATGTAGATTATTACCTGCCGGGCTGCCCGCCAACACCAAAGCTTTTAAAACAGGCAGTGTTAACACTGCTCTCAGGTGAGCTGCCGCCAAAAGGCAGCGTGCTTTCACCGGATGAAGCTTTGTGTGAAGAATGCCCTCATAAAGAATCAAAGCCCTCAGACCTTACTTTTAAAAATTTCTACAGGCCCCATGAAGTACTGCTTGATAAAACCAAATGCCTGCTTTCGCAGGGAGTGGTTTGCATGGGTCCGGCAACACGGGCAGGATGTGAAGCGTTATGCATCAGCGGAAATATGCCGTGCAGCGGATGCTTTGGACCTACCTCCAGGGTAAGAGACCAGGGTGCAAAAATGCTTTCTTCCATTTGTTCAAATATTTCTGAAAATGACGAAGAGGGAATTGATAAAATTCTAGATGGTATCCCGGATCCAGTGGGTACATTCTACAGGTACGGACTTGCAGCTTCTCTTCTCAGAAAAAAAATTACGGAGGATGTGTAATGGAAACTATAATTAAGGAAAAATGGAATGAAGGCTTATCAAAAGCTGATAATTCATACATGAAAACTCGCCGGATAACTGTGGATCCTATCACCAGGCTTGAAGGACACGGTAAAATTGATATTCTGCTTGATGAAAAAGGAGAAGTAGAACACGCATATTACCAGATACCGGAAATTCGCGGGTTCGAAACGTTCTGTCTTGGCAGGCCAGCCGAAGAAATGCCGCAGATAACAAGCCGCATTTGCGGCGTTTGTCCAACAGCTCATCATATGGCGGCAACAAAAGCGCTTGATAGCCTGTACAGCATAGAGCCCCCTCCAACTGCCCGTAAATTAAGGGAGCTTATCTATAATGCTTTCATGCTGGAAGACCACGCACTGCATGTTTATGTGCTGGGCGGACCCGATTTTATTGTTGGACCGACTGCAGATAAAGCTAAAAGGAATATTCTTGGAGTGATAGAAAAAGTCGGGCTGGAAACAGGCAAACGTGTTATTGATATGCGACGAAAGATAAGGAATATTATAAACTATCTGGGCGGTAAAGTTATTCATCCGGTGTTCGGCCTGCCCGGCGGTGTATCAAAAGGACTTGACCCAGCGGACCTTCCTGAATTTAAGGAAACCGCAAAAGAAGCACTGGAATTTGCGCGTTTCACACTTCAGGTATTTAAAGATATCGTTCTTAAAAATGATGATTATGTCAAGCTGATAACTTCTGATGCATATACTCACCGTACTTATTATATGGGTATGGTTGATGAAAACAACAGGGTAAATTTCTACGATGGAAAGCTTAGGGTAGTTGATCCTGACGGCAAAGAATTCGCAAAATTTGAAATTAAAGATTACCTTGATCACATTGCTGAACGGGTTGAGCCATGGAGCTACGTGAAGTTCAATTACCTGAAAAAGCTTGGCTGGAACGGCTACGTAGAAGATGAAAATACCAGCGTTTATGCTGTTGCGCCTCTTGCAAGGCTGAATGCTTCTGCCGGTATGGCAACAGAAGAATCACAGAAAGCATACGAAGAGTACTTTAAAATTCTTGGCGCAAAACCTGTTCATCACACACTTGCAAATCACTGGGCAAGGGTTGTTGAAATGCTTCAGGCTGCGGAAAAGATAGTTGAACTGGTAAATGATCCTGAAATTATCGGAGAAAATATCAGGACGCTTCCCACCGCTGTTCCTAAGCTCGGTATAGGTGTTGTTGAGGCTCCAAGAGGAACACTCATTCATCATTTTGAAACCGATGATAGAGGATTGTTAACAAAGGTTAACCTCATTGTAGCAACACAGAATAATTCAGCAAGGATAGCTATGAGCATTGATAAAGCTGCAAAAGATCTGATCCACGAAGGCAAAGCTAATGACGGATTACTGAACATGATTGAAATGGCCTTCAGGGCATATGACCCATGCAACGGATGTGCAACACATTCATTGCCCGGAACTGTTCCGATTATGATTAACATCTACGATAAACAAAAACAATTACTGCAAACTATATCAAGATGAAATTATTGAGATGAATACTTCACAAAACAAGATACTGGTACTTGCCCTTGGAAATGATATAATGGGAGATGATGGCGCAGCACTTGCAGCAGCTAAAATTTTAAGAAATGAATTCGGCAGTGTGATCGATATATTTGAGGTTGCATCTGCCGGATTCATGCTGCTTGACCTGATGGAAGGGTATGAAAAAGTATTAATCATCGATACGATCCTTTCAACTAATGCTCCCGGAACAATCAGAGAGCTTTCAGTAAAAGAACTTGAAGGAAGACAATCAAGCTCACCGCATTATGCAGGCTTACCGGAAATTATCGGGCTGGCAAAAAAAATGGACCTTAATTTTCCGGATGAGATAAGAATCCTGGTGATTGAAATTGAGGATGCCTTTACTATAAGACAGGGTCTTTCATTCCAAATCAGGGGAAATATACCTGTTCTTGTCAATAAGGTCATTGATATAATAAAACCTTGGCAAATATCTGTTTCTTCTAAAAAATACGAGTTAACTGGTTAATTAACAGATATTTGAATTTAATTTCATTTCTTCCTTTCCTAAGATAAATCATATTTAGATTACGGGATATGTGCTATATTTGTATTGAAGAGTATAAATATATAAAAGGATATTATTGATATGCATGAACTTTCACTTGCGCAGGATATTATAGAAACAGTGAAACAGAATGTTTCAGCCGGTGAGCTTGAAAAAGTAAGAGAAGTTATTGTTGAAGTTGGTGCGTTTTCAGGTGTAGTTGCTGATTCACTCAAATTCTCTTTCGAAGCTATTACCTCGGGTACTGAGCTTAACAATGCAGTGATGGAGATAGTTGATATTCCGTTTTGCCTTAAATGCAATGATTGCGGCAGTGAAACATCAACTGAAATTCCTATGCTGCTCTGCAGCTTATGCGGCAGCAGCAATACACAGATAATCTCAGGAGATGAACTGAGGGTTAAAGAATTAAAAATTGCAGACGAATAAAATAAATATCTGAACAATGGAAATAATTAAGATTGAAAGAAAAGTACTTGCGAAGAATGATGCCATAGCATCTGAAATACGAAGCAAGTTTGAAGAGAACGGTATCTTTGCCATTAACATGGTGAGCTCACCAGGCTCCGGGAAAACAAGCCTTGTTGAAAAGGTAATCGAATATTTCAGCGGTCGTGTGAACATTTCAGTTATTGAAGGTGATGTGCAGACTGATCTTGATGCTCAGCGCGTTTCAGCATACAACGTTCCCGTTGTGCAGATAATTACAAACGGCGGATGCCATCTTGAAGCGAACTTAGTCAATGATTCGCTTAAAAACCTGGATCTTGTTCAAACAGATCTGCTTATCATAGAAAATGTTGGTAATCTTGTTTGCCCTGCCGGATATGATCTTGGCGAAGATATGAAGGTTGTTGTCATCAGCGTAACAGAAGGAGATGATAAACCCCTTAAATATCCCAAGATGTTCATGAATTCCAAAGTGCTTATAATAAATAAAATTGACCTGCTGCCATATGTTAACTGTAATATAGAACAGCTCAAACAAAATGCCCTGAAAATAAACCCGGCACTTAAAGTATTTGAAGTATCCTGTACATCAGGCGAAGGTGTTGGTAAGTTCTGTGATTTTTTAGAGAGCAGCATTTAGAAGTATTTTGATACAGAAAGTTAAAATAGTTATCCGCGGCGTTGTACAGGGCGTGGGATTCCGTCCGTTCATATACCGGCTTGCTAAAGAGCTTGATATTAAAGGCTGGATAATCAATTCTTCACAGGGTGTTTTCATAGAAGCTGAAGCAAGCAGGGAATCCCTTGAAAAATTTTTAAAGAATATTGATACAAAGAAGCCAAAAAATTCCTTTATACAAAGCTTTGAGCATACCTGGCTTGATGCTGAAGGGTTCAAAACTTTTGAAATAAGAGAAAGCAAAGAGGCAGGCAGTAAAACTGCATTGGTATTGCCTGATATATCAACCTGCAATGATTGCCTGGAAGAGATATTTGATCCGCAAAACAGAAGATACCTTTACCCGTTCACTAACTGTACAAATTGCGGTCCCAGGTATTCAATTATTGCAGACCTGCCATATGACAGGTGCAATACAACTATGGGTGAGTTTGAAATGTGCCCTGAATGCAGGGCTGAATATACTGATCCATTAAACCGCAGGTTTCACGCTGAACCAACAGCCTGTCCCAACTGCGGACCGCAGGTAACATTGCTTGACAATGAAAAAAAAATTATATCTGAAAAGAGTTCAGCAATATATGATGCAGTAAAATATTTAAGGGCAGGAAAAATCATAGCGTTAAAAGGGATAGGCGGATACCAGCTTATCTGCGATGCCGGTAATAGTGAAACAGTTAAGCTGCTCAGGCTGCGGAAAAAAAGGAATGAAAAGCCCTTTGCTCTAATGATGCCGGGTATTGAACAGGTTAAAAGTGAATGTGAAGTTAATGAACACGAAGAACGTCTTTTACTATCAGTTGAGTCTCCAATCGTTTTGCTTGAGAAAATAAGGAATGTTAATTCTGCTGTTTCTCTGGAGTGTGCAAAAGGAAACCCCTATTTGGGAATAATGCTGCCATACTCGCCGTTACACCATATTCTTATGAAGGAATTCGGCACTGCAATTGTTGCAACAAGCGGTAATATTTCAGAGGAACCTATATGCACAAATGATGATGATGCCTTTGATAAGCTTGGAAATATTGCAGACTATTTCCTTGTACACAACAGGAAGATACTAAGATATGTTGATGATTCTATTGTACGCAATGCAGGTGGCAATAATGTAATGCTCCGCCGTGCCAGGGGTTACGCACCATTGCCTGTTGTTATGAATAATATCACCCAAACAACACTTACTGCAGGTGCTCATTTAAAAAATACAATTGCGCTGAACAAGGGAAGTAATGTTTTTATTTCCCAGCACATTGGCGATCTTGAAAATGTTGAATCAATAAACGCCTTTAAAGCGGTTATTAATGATATTGAAAGTTTCTATGAGTTAAAACCTGAACGTGTTATATGTGATCTCCACCCGGATTATATTTCAACACAATTTTCAGAAGCCTTAAATATTCCTGTACACAAAGTTCAGCATCACTATGCGCATGTGCTATCTTGCATGGCTGAAAATGAGCTTGATGGCAGTGATATACTCGGAGTTTCTTGGGATGGAACAGGTTACGGTACTGACGGGACGATATGGGGCGGTGAGTTTATTATTCCAAACGGTTTGGATTTTAAAAGGGCGGGATATTTAAAAACATTCATGCTG
Source organism: uncultured Ignavibacteriales bacterium (assembly GCA_964577645.1). Lineage (GTDB taxonomy): Bacteria > Bacteroidota > Ignavibacteria > Tepidaquicellales > OLB5 > OLB5. The sequence continues at coordinate 4,203 of CAZOAP010000043.1, read as the reverse complement.
CCCGGCGGCGAGCAGGCTATTCACGATGTTTGGAAGATAGGCTTTTCACTTTTATATGATGTGTATGGTGAAAAAGTCTTTTCGCTTGATATTATTCCCTTTACACAAACCAATGAAGCTAAAATAATCAGGCAAATGCTGGATAAAGAGGTAAATTCCCCGTTTACATCAAGCGTCGGCAGATTATTTGACGGGATTTCAGCTATAATTGGTATTAAAAATACTGCTAATTTTGAAGCACAGGCTGCTATGGATTTGGAATTTGCCGCTGATGATTTTAATACAAATGATTATTTTGCGTATTCTGTTGATAAAGAGTCTGACGGTACACTTATCTTTAACTGGCATGATATCGTTAAAGGTATTGTTCATGACCTGAGAAGGAATGTTTCCAAAGGAATAATATCTGCAAAATTCCATAACACTTTAATAGAAGCTGTCACAGAGATCTCGAAAATATGCGGATTAAATAAAATTGTTTTAACAGGCGGCTGTTTTCTTAATAAATATCTTCTTGAAAGAACAAAAAGCAGGCTGATTGAAGAAGGATTTAAAGTTTATACCCCTCAGCTGGTTCCGCCGGGTGACGGGGGAATTTCACTGGGTCAAATGAAATATTCAACATATATTAAATAAATATAAAAATTATGTGCTTAGCCGTTCCGGGAAAAATAATGAGTATAGATGATTCTGCAGGTGAACTTATGAAAATAGGTAAAGTAAACTTTGGCGGAATTATCAAAGATGTTAACCTGGCATATACCCCTGAAGCAAAAATTGGCGATTATGTTATTGTTCATGTGGGTTTTGCCCTGAATACGGTTGATGAAGCTGAAGCAGTAAAAGTTTTTGAATACCTTAAGGAAATTGAAGGACTTGATGAATTAACAGGTGAAGAGAAAAAATAGGTCATGAAATTCATAGATGAATACAGGGATGCAGATGCTGCCAAAAAATTTTCAGAGCTTATTCATGGTATAACTACCAAAAAATGGAATATCATGGAAGTATGCGGCGGGCAGACTCATGCTATCGTAAAATTCGGACTTGATGAGCTGCTGCCACCCGGCATAAGGCTAATACACGGACCCGGCTGCCCGGTATGTGTAACTTCTCTTGAGCTTATAGATAAATCAATAGAAATTGCTTCATCCAAAGATGTTATATTCTGTTCTTTTGGTGATATGCTTCGTGTACCCGGCTCAAAAAAAGATCTTCTCCAGGTTAAATCCGAAGGCGGTGATGTAAGGATGTTGTATTCACCCCTTGACGCGATAAAAATAGCAAAAGAAAATCCCGGTAAAGAAGTTGTTTTTTTTGCAGTCGGTTTTGAAACAACAGCTCCGGCAAACGCAATGGCTGTTTACCAGGCAAAAGAGCAGGGGATAAAGAATTTTTCGATATTAGTTTCACATGTACTGGTTCCCCCTGCCATGGAAGCAATATTATCTTCAAAGAATAACCTGGTACAGGGATTCTTAGCCGCAGGACATGTTTGTGCTGTTATGGGTTACAATGAATATTACCCGATAGCCGAAAAGTATAAAGTACCAATTGTTGTTACAGGTTTTGAGCCTGTTGATATTCTGCAGGGTATTTACATGACCGTTAAACAGCTGGAAGAAGGAAGGCATGAAGTTGAGAATCAATATTCACGTGCAGTTAACAAAGAAGGTAATTTAAACGCACAGAATATTGTTAGCAGTGTCTTTAAAGTAGGTACACGCAAATGGCGGGGAATTGGCGAGATTTCAGATAGCGGGCTTGTTCTGCAGGATGATTATATTGAATATGATGCATCATTAAAATTCGGACTGGCTGACCTGGTTGTTGATGAACCAAAAGAGTGTATAAGCGGTCTGATCTTACAGGGATTAAAAAAACCACACGAGTGCGACGCGTTTGGCAAAATATGTACACCCGAGCACCCGCTGGGTGCCACAATGGTCTCAAGCGAAGGTGCATGCGCAGCTTATTATAGGTACAGAATTAAACCCTGAGCGCAGCGAAGGGTCTCATCAATAGTACTAAAAATTCGATAAATGAATTTCCCGACTTGGCGGGAATAATAAAAGATGAAAGAATTTAATTTACAGTGTCCGATCCCTATTAGTGATTACCCCAAAGTGCTGCTTGCACACGGCGGGGGAGGAAAGCTGATGCATAACCTTATAGAAAAAATGTTCAGTTCTGCCCTCAGCAATGATATATTGAAGCAGGACCATGATTCAGCCCGGATAGAACTATCTCAAAATAAAATTGCATTTACAACTGATTCATATGTTGTAAAACCGCTGTTCTTCCCGGGTGGCGATATCGGCTCGCTTGCCATAAACGGAACGGTTAATGATCTTTCAATGAGCGGAGCAATTCCAAAATACCTTAGCCTTGGGCTTATAATCGAAGAGGGTTTCGGGATGAATGATCTGTGGCAGGTAGTGCAAAGTCTTGCTGATGCTGCAAATACTGCAGGTGTTAAAATTGTTACGGGTGATACAAAGGTTGTTGATAACGGAAAAGGCGATGGTATTTTCATTAATACTTCAGGTATAGGTATTATTGAACATACATTAAATATTTCCCCTAAGAATATCCAGGCAGGTGATGTTATAATTTTGAACGGTGATATAGGCAGGCACGGTATTGCCATTATGGCAGAGCGTGAGGGGCTGGAGTTTGAGCATAAAATTGTCAGCGATTGCGCTCCGCTCAACGAAATTGTACAGAATATCATCAATGCAGGGATTGAAGTTCACTGCCTGCGTGACCTTACAAGAGGCGGTTTATCCAGTACATTGAATGAGCTTGCAGGATCTTCTCATAAGGAGATCATAATAGAAGAAACTGCGGTTCCAGTGAACGAGGACGTAAAGGGAGCATGTGAAATACTTGGGTTTGACCCCATGTATGTAGCCAATGAAGGCAAATTCATAGCAATTGTGCCTGCTAATGATGCAGCTAAATGCCTTGAAATAATGAAATCTCACAAATACGGGACTGATTCTTCTATAATAGGCAGCATAAATTCCGCTGATGAGACAATAGTAAAACTAAAAAGCAGAATCGGCACTATGCGGATACTCGATATGTTAAGCGGTGAACAATTGCCGCGTATTTGCTGAGCTATCCGAATATAAAGTACAGTGTAACAGAAACAACCAGAATAAACACGGGTATTGATGTCATGCCCGCTGTTTTGAAGAAGAGCCGCAAATGATCATCGTGAATTTCCGATTCATTGTTGAAGAAGAAAAGGTAATACCCATGCAAAGCTAGAATCAAAGAAAGTATATTTACAGAAACAAAATAAGTAAGCTGAGTTGTTCCGTCAAATGCCCCGGATACCATAAAAGAATCCACTCCCTCAGTTCTTTTTATTAAAAATATAAGAAATGAAACGAAGAATAATATTACTGCCTCAGAAAATAATTCTATTGATAAAAATCTCATCCATTTGGATACAGGCCATTTTTCATGCGCTGTTTGATCCGAAATGCCATGACCGAAAATTTGAGCTTTCATAATAAAAAAGTGATATTACAAAAATAATATCACTTTAGCATTTTTAGTAACCATATTTAAGGTAAAATATCACAAAGTAACAGGGGCAGTCTGTATCGACCATAGTTTTTTGCCCGTTTCTGTATCAAATGCCATAACACCATCACCTTTTAGCTTTAATATTACAATATTACCCAGCCTTTGCACTGTAATTTTATCCTTTGTTGAAGATAGACTTTGTGACGAGTTCTGTACTTCATCAATTTTCATATAATCAAAAAGCTCACTTTGCTGAACGCTCCATTTTTCTTTTCCTGTATTTGCGTCTATACATGTAAATATCCTGTCTGCTTTTTTGCCTGCCTGGTCAAGTGATATAATAAATACATAATCTTCATCCTGCGCATATAAAATGCCTTCAATATAATTTTTATCAGAAACTTTTTCTGAGGCTGCATCATAGCTTTTTAACATTCCCTCTCTGCCGGCATAATCCATCAGTGTTGAGTAATGCGAAACTATATTCCTTTTCGGAGCAGTTACCCTGTAAAGCTGTCTTCTTGAATCATTGGTAATATTAGCCATTGCATAAACAGTACCTTCACCTTCAGCATTGCTTTCTAGCAGCTTGGTCAGCTCACGGTCATTCTCAAACAATTTTCCTTGATCAATACTGAAAAGTATATTTTTCCTGCCATCCTT
>CAZOAP010000042.1:0-17208 GCA_964577645.1 uncultured Ignavibacteriales bacterium | reverse complement strand
GACCCGAAGTACTTATGCATGCATTAATTCATGCCCGTGAGCCGGAGAGTATGGAAACACAGTTCTATTATATGTTCTGGCTGTTTGAAAATTACAACACAGACGCGACAGCTAGATATATACTTAATAACAGGGAAATATACTGGATACCGGTATTTAATGTTGACGGATATGTACATAACCAGACAACAAATCCAAACGGCGGCGGTATGTGGAGAGCTAATAAGCATCTTACAAGTCCGCCAAGCTTAACCTGCGGCCCGGTAGACCCGAACAGGAATTTTGGAACATATCAATATTGGAATTCTAGCAACAACGGTTCAAGCACTGATCCCTGCAACGGCGGACAGGGTACTTACCGCGGAACATTGCCATTTTCAGAGCTGGAAACACAGAATATTAAGACATTTGTTAACTCAAGGAATTTTAAAACAGCATTCAGTGCTCATACATATGGAAATTATTTAATAAAACCATGGTGCTGGCAGGATCCCATTGGTACTCCTGATGATGCTATTTATAACCAGTTTTTAGCAGACATGCAGGCTACAAACGGCTATACTGTTGGTTTTCCTTCACAGACCGTAGGTTATAAAGTAAGAGGCGGTACTGATGACTGGTACTACAACGATTCAGGACATACAAAAATATTTTCTTTCACACCGGAAACAGGTTCTAGCTTCTGGCCGCCGCAGGCAGAAATACTTCCGCTTGCTCAGAATATGCTGTTCTCAAACCAGTACATTGCACTTATTGCAGGACCATATGTAAGCCCGCTTTCAAAAGTATTTAACCAGCCAACATATACCCCGGGACAGTCCGGAACGTATAAGGTTAAATTCATGAATAAAGGTGTAATGCCCGCAACAAACGTTAAAGTCATATTAACGCCGGGGAACGGAAATGTTACTATCCCAACCCAGCAGTACACATATTCAAGCCTTGCAACTTTTGCACAGGATAGCGCTACATTCAATTTCACTGTAGCAGGTGCTGCACCCAATAACTGCGGAATACCGCTTACTTTAACCATTAAACTGGATACTACAACTGTTTATCAGTCAGCTGCATATATACTGGTTGGTGCAGGCACAGTAACATTTAATGATAATGCAAGTGCGTTTTCAAACTGGACAACTAACGGAACATGGAATATCACAACGGCACAATTCAATTCATCACCATCATCATTTACTGATAGCCCGGGCGGAAACTACGGGAACAACATTAATACTGCAATGACACTTTCAACAGCAATTAATGTTTCTTCAACACCGGTAGTTTATCTTTCATTCTACCACAGGTATGCAACAGAAGCCGGATATGATTTCTGTTATGTTGAAGTATCAAGCGATAACGGTACTAACTGGCAGCAGGTTGCTTCATATAACGGTACTATGACAACATGGACCCAGCAGACCTTTGATATTACATCAATGGCAGGTGCTTCAACACAGCTAAAGATAAGGTTCAGGTTAACTTCAGATGCAGGCCAAACCGGGGACGGATGGTATATTGATGATGTTAAGTTAACAAATTATTGCGGAAATCTGGTTGGAATCAACGGCAATAATAATATTCCTCTCAGGTTTGCACTTGAGCAGAACTATCCTAACCCGTTCAATCCTGCAACTGTAATTAAATACCAGCTTCCCAAATCATCAAATGTTAAGATAAGGGTATTTGATCTGCTGGGACAGGAAGTTGCAAAGCTTGTTGACGGAAATATTGAAGCAGGATATCACCAGGTTGAATTTAACGGAAGTGATCTTGCAAGCGGATTATATCTGTACAAAATAGAAGCTGACGGATTTACAGATGTAAAAAAGATGATGTTAGTTAAGTAAAAAGTTATTAAATTACATAAATTAAAAGCCTGCTTATTTTAAGCAGGCTTTGTTTATTAAAAAAACGGGTATCTTTAAAATGATAAAAAAATTATTGTTTTCGTTTTCAGTCCTCTCATTGATCTTTCTCACAGCTTTTCTGTTCAGGAATAATGAAACAAGTGTTTATCCCCAGGATGTAAAATTTAATAATTTATCATTAAGGCCAACATGCGGTACCGTTGAATATATGGAATCCCTGTACAAACAGGATCCTGCATACAGGCAGAAGATGATTGATCTTGAAAAATATGTAGAAAAGTATACCAAAGAGCACAGCACAAAAGATGGCGATGTTACAGTCATTACAATTCCGGTTGTTGTACATGTAGTATGGAATTTACCGGTCCAAAATATATCCGATGACCAAATACTTTCACAGATAGATGTTCTTAATAAGGATTTCAGGAGGCTAAATGCTGATACAAATCTAACACCTGCACCTTGGAAATCACTTGGTGCTGATTGCCAGATAGAATTCCGTATGGCAAGAAGAGATCCTTCGGGCAATCCGACACTGGGTATTACACGTACACAGACCTCAATTACTGAATTTGGGCAAAGTACTGCCCTTAAGTTTACATCACAGGGCGGACATGATGCGTGGGACAGAGATAAATATTTAAACCTATGGGTATGTAATTTGGGCAGCCAGCTTTTGGGATATGCTACGTTCCCGGGCGGCAATGCTTCAATTGATGGTGTTGCAATAGGGTATAATTATTTTGGAACAGTTGGAACACTTTCACCGCCTTATAATAAAGGAAGAACAGCTACACATGAAATAGGACACTGGCTGTGGCTGTATCATATCTGGGGTGATGATAACGGTTCATGTTCAGGATCAGATCTTATTGGTGATACCCCAAACCAGGCATCAGAATTTTATGGATGTCCAAGCTATCCAACAACCGATGCATGTTCACCTTCAGCACCCGGGGTTATGTTCATGAATTACATGGATTATACGGATGATGCATGTATGAACCTTTTTACTCAGGGACAGCTGGTAAGGATAAATTCAGCAATAAACGGTCCAAGGCTTCCGATACAAAGCTCAAATGGCCACATAAATGTAAGCGGTCAGCCGCTGTGTTCATTTTATGCTGATAGCGTTTCAATTCAGTATAATAATCCAGTCCATTTCTTCGATAATTCTGCAGGTATTCCTACAGGCTGGCAATGGACATTCACCGGTGGCAGCCCGTCATCATCTGCATCACAGAATCCGACTGTAACATATCCAACATCCGGAATTTATACAGTAAAATTAAGGATCAACAATTCATTTGGAGCTGATTCATTAACAAAAACTTCTTATATCAGAGTAAGAGGTGCCTTAATGAATAATTTCTCACAGATAAATCCACCTACATTTTCAAGGATAGGTGTAAATGCAAATGATACTACTAAAGTGAATTTTACATGGAATAAAAGTACAAACAATAATACGGTAACATATAAGATCAAGATCAGGAAATTCGGAAGTTCAGTTGATTATATTCTTCCGGCAAACAATAACGGATTAGATTCAATTGCCGGAATCAGAAAAGGTTATCTTGATTCTATGGCAGTACAAATGGGTGTAACAGGTGATTCGGTCAGATGCAGCTGGCGTGCATGGGCATATAACGGTATTGATTCTTTACAGGCAGCCAATTCATTCATAATTTCTTTTGTAAGAGCTCCTATTGGTGTACAGGTAATTTCTTCTGAAATTCCACAAAGGTTCGCATTATACAATAATTATCCTAACCCTTTCAACCCGGTGACAAAAATAAACTTTGATATACCAAATATATCAGGAGATAAAAAAGTACAGGTCGCTGTGTACGATGTGTTAGGCAGCATGGTTGAGCTGCTTGTGAATGAAGAGCTTTCAGCCGGCAAATATTCAGTTGACTGGAACGCAATGAATTATTCCAGCGGAATTTATTTTTACCGCATAAATGCAGGTAATTACACTGATACTAAGAAAATGGTACTCGTAAAATAGAGAGCATTTTCATATTAAATTTTAAATTTTGAATAAGCTTAAAGCTGCAGTTTTTATTGTAATAATTCTTTCTCTGGTAATGTTAGCATATAACATTACCGGAGTTAAAGATAATAATGCATTTGGGTCAAAAGGAAAAATTCCTGATGCCCCTGCAGAAGAATGGTTTGAAAAACAAAGAGCATTCCCTTATGATGAGATCCCGCAGAATAAATATTCAGATGCAATATCATATGTTAAACAGATGCCTGTTTATGATGCCATGCCTTTACCATGGGTTTTAGCAGGTCCAACAAATATTGAAGGAAGAATTACAACCATAGCAATACATCCTTCAAATCCTCAAATTGTTTACGCAGGTACTGCAAACGGCGGCGTGTGGAAATCAACTAACTTTTGCGCCAGCTGGGTAAGCATATTTGATAATCAGAATACTTCTTCTATTGGTACAGTTACCATTGATCCCGTTAATCCAAACATAATTTACTGCGGTACCGGTGAGCCTAATTCTTTGCGAAGCTACTATCCGGGTACTGATATGTATAAATCAACAGATGCCGGTATAACATGGATAGCGATCGGTTTGTTAAACACATACAGCATAGGCAATATGGTAATTAATCCGTTTAATACACAGGTTATATATGCAGCAGCTACAGGCTCTTTAAGAAGAAAGAATATTGAGCGCGGAGTATATAAATCAGTTAACGGCGGTTTAAACTGGGCACAGGTATTATATCTTTCAGATTCAGTAGGTGCTATTGATGTTGTTATAGACCCGTCTAATCCCAATAAGCTGTTTGCTGCAATGTGGGAGCGTCAAAGAAGGGAAGACTATATTAAGTACGGCGGTCCTATGACTGCTTTATATGTAACTACTAATGCAGGGACTAACTGGAGCATTGTTAACGGTGGATTTCCATCCAATGCACCGGATATGGGAAGAATATCTTTGGATATATGTGCTTCAAATACACAGGTAATATATGCATTAACAGCTTACGCAAACGGTAATACGCGGGGTTTATATAAATCTGTTGATGGTGGAGTGAGCTGGTCATTAATAAATTCCGGTGCGGCTGCTTCATCAAACTATTCGTGGTTCAACAGGATATGCAAAGTGAACCCGGGCAATGCCAATAATGTTATAGTGGGCGGTCTGAATATGGAAAGTTCACAAAATGGCGGAACAGGATTTACTACTATTTCTGCTTCACACGTTGACCAGCATGCAGTTGCTTTTGCACCTTCAAATCCGGGTTTTATTGTAATAGGTAATGACGGCGGTATTGATTACTCAACTAACGGCGGCTCAACATGGCTGGCAAGTACACAGCTTCCGATAACACAGTTCTATGCCGGCGATATCAGTAATGTATCACCAAACACATTAATTGGCGGAGCTCAGGATAACGGTACAAATCTGACTACAGGCTCAGTAAATAACTGGCAGAATGTTTATGGCGGTGATGGATTTTACTGCCTTATAGATTACAATAACCCGCAAAATGTATACGCATCTTCACAGAACGGCGGTTTGGGAAGATCAACCAACGGGGGAGCAAGTTTTATTGGTGCCACTTCCGGACTTGATCTTACATACTCCAACTGGATGACACCTTTTGTAATGGATAAAAATAATCCTTCTGTACTCTATTGCGGTACATATAAAGTGCATAAGTCAACTAATGGAATGGCAAGCTGGATAGCAATTAGTCCCGATCTTGCTAACGGGCATGTACAGAATCTGGGTACAATCACAACACTGGATGTTTCAAAATCTGATCCGAATGTAATTTACTGCGGAACTGATGATGCAAATGTATGGTTAACTACAAACGGCGGTACTAACTGGTCAAAAGTAAATTCCGGATTGCCTTACAGGTGGGTTACAAGGGTAACAATTCATCCTTCACAGGCAAATATCTGCTATGTTACACTTTCAGGCTATAAGGTTGATTCAACCGGTGCACATGTTTATAAAACAACAAATTTCGGCAGTTCATGGATCTCAATATCTTCAAACCTGCCCGATGCGCCTGCTAATGATATTTTAATTGATCCTGCATTTCTTTCTACTTTATATTTAGCAACTGATGTTGGAGTAATGATAAGTACAAATGATGGTGCAAGCTGGTCCGTTTTTAATACTGGAATACCATCAAACGTACCATGCCATGACCTTACTATACACAACGGAACAAGGAAGCTTGTAGTGTGGACACATGGCCGCAGCGCTTTTGCAACTGATATCCAGCCACTTGGAATTACTCCAAATAGCGGTATACCGGAAAGATTTAATTTATCCCAAAACTATCCTAACCCGTTTAATCCTGAAACAAAGATCAGATATTCATTACCGGGTGGGGAGGGAATTTATATGAATGTGAAATTAATGGTTTATGATGTTACCGGAAGGCTTGCTGCCATTATTGTTGATATGGAACAGGAACCGGGAACATATGAAGTAAAATTCAATGCAAACAGCTTATCATCAGGTATTTATTTTTACAAAATTTCTGCAGGTAATTATACTGAAACAAAGAAAATGATGTTAATTAAATAAATTAATAAATTTCAATAAAACCCTTTCAAAAAACATCAAAGTTAGTTAAATTATAATATAATGCTAAAGATTTTTTCCAGATATTCTGCTACCGCTATCATAATAACCGCTGTTTGCTGGTTCTTTACTGCGTGCTCGGGTATTACAGTTGATAAAGAAATTAAAGTAAATCCTGAAGACTGGGTTATGTCCGGCGGTTCGCCTGAACAGCAGCATGTATCAAAATATTCACTTGCTCCGCCGCTTAATTTAATGTGGGATTACAACATAGAAGGCGGCGTGGGTCCTACAGGAATTACAGCATCAGACGCTGTTGTATTTGTTAATGCGCTGCAGGGTGAGCTTTTTACTTTTGATGTTAAGACAGGCGGAAAAATAGGGAATTTAAAGTTCCTTGGAAAAGACTGCAGTACTGCACCATTGATCCTTGGTAATGATGTTATTATGACTTACGCAGGTGATAAAAAATATTCACTGGCTTCATATGATCTTACTGCAGGTAAAATAAACTGGCGGAAAAACTACGGTGATATCCAGACTTCACCAATACTTAAAGATAATTTTATTTATTTCAGCGGACTTAACGGAAATTTTTACAAGGCAGATGTTCACACCGGCACAAAGATATGGAAGTTCAATTCTAAATCGCCAATTCACTCAACCTGCGCAATTGGCAGCTCGATTGCTGTACTTGGAAATGATAAAGGCTCTATAATGGGGATTGAGCTAACCACAGGTGAAGAAAAATGGAAGATCGAGACAGGTCAGCCGGTGATCTCGACCCCGCTTATAAATAACGGACTGGCTTACATTGGAGGTAATGACTCAAATTATTACTGTATAAATCTTGATAGCGGCAGCGTTTTATGGAAGATTAACCTGCATACCAAAATAATCAGCGGTTCAGCTATGGATTCAGAGGGGAATTTAATAGTGGGGTGTGTTGACGGTAATGTATATTCATTGAATAATGCAACAGGCAGTGTAAAATGGAAGATGAGCTCAAACGGTACCATTATTTCCAGCCCGGTGATCTCGGGAAATTATATTTATTTTTCTTCTTATGATAGTTTTATATATTGCCTTAATGCAGGCGACGGAAAAGTTTTATGGAGCAGTATGCTGGAAAACAAAGTTAAAACATCACCTGTTATATGGAAGGACTACCTTTTTGTAGCAGCAGATGAAATTGTTTATTGTTTTACAAATAAAACCATTGAAAAAACCAATTAAAATATTAATTTATCTTATCATTTTTTGCCCGTTGATTATTTGCGGGCAAAGCTATGATTCAACAAAGATCGATTATAATTTCATCGATTCATACCCTCAAAATGCTTCGGTTACAATGAACGAAACGTTTATTGGCAATACACCTTTATTCTTTCAATATGGGGATAGTACATTTCCTAAATCTTTAAAGATTACATTAAAAGGTTATATTGAGCAATCTGAAGTTATTAACAGCAATGAGCTGATAAATATGAAATATATCCTCATACCAAACAGCAGCAGACGCAATGAACTGAATGTTGTAAAGGAAGATAAGCTGCCGTATTTTAAGGAACCCCGAAAAGTTGTTCCCATTGTGGTTTCTTCAATAATAACAGCAGCAAGCGGTATTGGTGCATTTTACTTTAAGTCACTGGCTTCAGATAACAGGAAACATTATGAAACATTCGGGGATAATGAATCACTTGATAACAAAAAGAAATATGACCTGCTTGGAGGTGTCTCGCTTGTAGCGCTTCAGTTAGGGTTTGGTGCTTTAATGTATTTCCTCTTCCTTGATTAAAATTATTTAATTACTCTTGAAGCTTTTAGCTTAATTATTTTCTTCATATTCCTCTTAATAGTTTTATCTCTCCAGGCTTTAAGGAAATCATTATAAAGTGACTGGACCGGGTCTATTCCGGTTTTTTTTATGTATTGCTGGGTTGATGACCAGGTAGAAAGATAATTAAGATAATCATCCAGATCCCACTTAAGATTTATTTCAAATTCCGGTGAATCAATTCTTTCAAATGGTAATTGTACTGAATCATCAAAATTCCACGCTTTTTTATTTTCCACCGGCCAATATTCTGATAATATATCCTTGTATAATTTATTGTAAACTAGATCAATTTCTGCATCAATTGAGCTTTCAGTATATGTCCATACTGCCAGTACCCCTCCGTTTTTAATTATCCGTTTGGCTTCAGGGTAAAATTTAGCGGTATCAATCCAGTGAATTGCTGTTGCAACTGTCAGCAGGTCAATTGAATTTGTCTCAAGTCCGCTGTTTTCAGCAGTTGCTATCCTGTATTCAATCTTCGGGTTTTGTTCCGCATGTTCGATCTGAGAGCTGCTGGGATCGGTTGCAATAATTTTATTGAAATATGGCACGAGCCCAACTGCAGCTTGCCCGTTGCCCGTAGCACAGTCCCATGCGGTGTTATGCTCACTAACAAGTGAGCTTAAAAATGAAAATAGCTCATCAGGATATTTAGGTCTGTATTTTGAGTATTCCTTAGCCTGGGTTGAAAAATAATCCTTAAAATCCATTTAAAATTATTTAACTATAGGAAAAATGTTTTGATATCAGCGGGAAGCTTGAATCATACCTGTACTGAACATTCATATGCCCTCCATTGAATTCCTGGTGGATATATTTTATGCCGTTCTTCTTTAATTTATCACAATATATCCTGGCGCCTGCCTGTAATTTGAATTCATCTCTGATGCCGCAATCAACATAAATCATTTTCAGCTTCTTCAGGTTAGCTTTGTACTTTTCAACAAGCCTTACAGGATCGAACTTTAGCCATTTTGCCCAAACTTCGGGAATTATCTCACCTGTATATATATCAAACGGCAGGTCAAAGTTATATTCCTTACGTTTTGGGTTAGGTGAGTAACATGCTGACATTCCGATAGTATTAATAATATTATGGAAATCTCCGCTTTTGGGCTGTTTATTATTTATCTGTGTTTTAATGAAATTTGCAACTGCTTTATGACCTTTGCCGTATTTCTGAATCAGTATTATGAATTCAGCAAAATGCTCCATATAGCAGTATTCAAAAGCTGAATCACCAGAATGTGTTGCCATTAAACCAAATACTTCGGGATGCCTCATGGCAAGCCACATCGCACCGTAACCGCCGGAGGATTTACCTATAATGCACCTTGATGCTGCTTTAGGAATTGTCCTGAAATTTTCATCTATGAACGGAACAATTTCCTTTATGATGTAATCTTCATATTTGCCGGTTGCCGCTGAATTAACATACTGAGAGCCGCCGTATTTTGTAAAACAATCAGGCATAGCAACTATCATTTCCTTCATTTTACCGGCTGTTATCAGCCTATCCAGCCTTTGCTGAATATTTTCACCGAAGGGAGTTAAATTCATGTTAAGCGCACCATAACCCGTGAATCCCGCAATCAGATGTACTACAGGATAATTAATTGTGGTAAAGCTGTAAGATGGCGGCAGGTAAACAATTACCTTTCTTCTGAAAGGATCGTTCAGTGGGTTACCTTTTAGCACCCTGCTTGTATGATCAAGTACTATAACTTCGCTTCTCATATCTTATTTGTTTAATTTCCAGTTTTTAATTTCTTCGTATGTACTGTAATCGGTAAGGTCGTAATGCAGGGGAGTAATGGAAACGTAATTTTCTTTAACAGCAGCAATATCAAATTCTGTTGACTCATCCTTATAAACCATTTTACCTGTAAGCCAGTAATAATCCCTGCCATTTGGGTCAGCCCTAACTTCAAATGCATCTTCCCAGTAAGATTTACCCTGTTTGGTAATCTTGACACCTTTAATATCCTCCTTAGGTACATTTGGAATATTAACATTCAGAAGAGTACCTTCATGGATTTTGATCTCATCATCTTCCCATATCTGCCTTACTATCTTGGAAGCTATCTTTGCTGCTTCAATAAAATCGACCTTGCTGAAAGTAGTGAGTGAAAGCGCTATTGAGGGAATTCCAAGAATTGTCCCTTCGGTTGCTGCAGATACTGTGCCTGAATATATGATATTAATAGCAGTATTTGCACCGTGGTTAATGCCTGATACGACAAGATCGAACTTAACATCCTTGAAAAAATGCAGCACGCCGATTTTAACAGCATCAGCCGGAGTGCCTTCTACTGCTATACCGAAAAATTTACCATCCTTCATATGTTCATAAGTCCTTAAAGGGTAGAAGATGGTGATTGAGTGTCCAACTGCGCTTTGCTGCCTGTATGGTGCTGATACATATACATTAGCAAAGCTGTTCAGCTCTTCAGCAAGTCTTTGCAAACCCGGTGCTTCTATGCCGTCATCATTTGAAACTAATATATTTGGTTTTCTTTTCATGATCAAAAAATTATATGAGGTTAAATGCCCATTTCTTAATGTGCGACTCCTATGGAGTCGTTTTTTTTGCCTAGATCAAATCTATAAATATATGACTCCTGACGGAGTCAGTGGATCAATAGAATACCGGACTTTGTTTTCTTCAAAAGACTTCATCAAATGAACTAAGCCATATGAGTAAAAACGACTGACCGCATAGCGGTCACGCATTTATAGTTCAAAAAAACCCAGAATATGTTTTGACCCCATCGGGGTCTCACGTAAACCAGAGTATAAGAGTGGATTCTGACACGAAGTCATTTACAGCAAACGCTCAGAAATTCATATATCCAATATTATGATTTCAATGGAGAAGCTTCCATATTTCATCCAGCAGCAAGGGGAGACCCTCACCTGTTATTGATGAAATATTAAGGACAATGATCTTCTCTTTGCTTCTGCCTTTAGTGAATTTAATTTTTGCCAGGGCTTTTACCTGGTCTTCGGTTAAGCTATCAATTTTTGAAAAACAAATGAGCTTTGGCTTATCAAGCAGTTTTTTATCATAGCTCTTCAGCTCATTTACAAGTATTTCGTAATCTTCAATTTTATTTTCTTTGTAGGGAATAAGCGTAGCATCAATTAAGAACACAAGCACTTTTGTGCGCTCAATATGTTTTAAAAACCTGATTCCCAAGCCCTTGCCTGTATGGGCACCTTCAATCAGTCCGGGAATATCTGCAACAACAAAGCTCTGGTAATCCTTATATCGTACAATACCTAAATTAGGCTGAAGCGTAGTGAACGGGTAGTCAGCAATTTTAGGCTTAGCAGCTGATATTTTTGATATCAAAGTTGACTTGCCTGCATTTGGCAATCCAACCAGTCCAACATCGGCTATCATTTTAAGCTCTATCTCTATTTCTTTTTCTTCGCCCTTTATACCCGGCTCAGCCGTGCGGGGGGCCTGGTTTGTTGAGGTTGCAAACTTTGCATTGCCTCTTCCGCCTTTACCGCCAACTGCTGCAAGGTATGTATCACCGTTCTCTATTAAGTCAGCCAGTATATAACCGGTATTTGCATCTTTGATAATGCTTCCGCATGGCACAAGAATTACCGTATCTTCACCGCTCTTGCCGGTTTTATCTCCGCCAAGACCGTGAACACCGTTCTTTGCGCGGTAAGTTCTTTTATACCTGAAATCAATAAGTGTAGCCAGTGAATTATCAGCTTTAAATATTACATCGCCGCCTTTACCGCCATCACCGCCGTTGGGTCCGCCTTTTGGCACATATTTTTCGCGCCTGAAGCTTACACAGCCTCTGCCGCCATCACCGCTTTTAATGGTGATCTTTGCATTATCAATTAACATCATACAGCTTTGCTCTTTCCGTTATAAGGTTCATCCCTGTTAAAATGGCTCTGAAAAATATCAACAAATTTCACAGCCGGTTCGGAATAAAAATTCACCTTTTTGTTCTTAAATAGATCTTCAATGTATATTACAGCATCATCCCAGCTCTTTTTATCCAGCAGCTCGTTGACTGTTTTGGTAAAATCAGTTTCGTTCTTATCAAATATCTTTTTTATGATCTTTTTCCTGTACGAGGCTTCGCAGAAAAGATCTTCTATCAATCTTTTTCTCTTTTCCTCGTCTGTCACAAGTGCCGGGGGAGTTATGTCATTGAACTGTGATGCAAATAATAGATCATTGGAATATATATCATCATCAATTATCAGCCTGCTCTTTTCAGAATCAGGCAGTTTGGCTTCCTGTTCACGTATCAGCCTGATATTTATTTCAGGGATATCCTCATTTTGTGTTTCATCAGGCTTTAATATCTTCTCAATTTCTTTATCAGCGCGTTCCTTATTGATAAGGTCAGTTTTGGCTTTCTGCACTATCTCTTTTATCTGCTCATCACTTACACCCGTTTCACTTTCAGCCTTTGGCAGCTTTTTACTCTCAGGGTCCATCAGCTCAATTGCTTCCTGAATGAATATTTCGTCACTGAAGAAAGAATCTATCCTTTTTTTTATTTCTGTATATCCTTTATCGGCAAAAAATGCTGAAAGTATCTTCTTTGGCAGCTTTATATTAATCGGGTTATTTTCACCAAGATCGTGGAAGAAATAGTAAAGTAATTTTACCAGGTTCATCCTGTGTGCCTGGCTTTGTTTGCCTGATATTTCCTGGTAAATATTCCGGTTCACTTCATTCAGCAGGTGTTCTATCTGAGTAACTGAAACAAATTCAAGTGAATTCACAAGAATAAATTCTTCTATCTGGGTAATGTAATAGCCGTAGAACTGGAAATACTTCAGCCTGTTGTGAATAAAGCTTACAGGGCGGGTTTCAAGCTCACCGAATAAGAATTTAAGCAGGGTATTCTTAGGCTTAATTATGTAATTAATATTGAAAACAATTGCTTTGTTCAGCAGGTCATCAAAATCTTTTTTATCAAGCGGGATATTATGTTTAGGGATGTAGTTTTCAAGAAAGCTGATTATAAAAGGGGGGATAGATGAATTCCACAGCCGTTCAAATGTAATCCTGCCGGCAGGAAATTCAAGCATTGAGATATAATCACGGAATTTCCTATTTGCAAAATCCTGAAACATTTAAAATTTTAATCCTCCTTACGGATCCTGAATAAAAATCATGAAGCAGGTTGACTGCTTTGCATTTACTCCCGGTGGTTTACATTTCCCTGCCGGAGAGCTCCTGCTTAAGCTGAGAAATATGCCAGGTAATATTAATTTCCTTTGGACATGATTCAATACAATTGAAAATGGTATGGCATCTCCAGATACCATCAGGTGTATCGATAATATCTAGCCTTTCATCTGCGGCTTCATCCCTGGTATCAAAAACGAACCTGTAGGCTTTAAGCAGCGCAGCGGGTCCTATATAATTATTATTTGTCCATGTACTCGGGCAGCTTGTAGTACAGCATGCACAAAGTATGCATTTAGCTGATTCAAACAGCTTCTCAGCATCTTCGTTTGACTGCAGCCTTTCGCTGTCTTCGCTTACCGGGCTGGTATTTATCAGGTATGGTTTTACAGCTTTATACTTATCATAAAAATCTGTCATATCAAGGATAAGATCCTTGATTATCGGCAGGGAAGGTAGCGGCTCAATTACAACAGTTTTCTTTGTGTTTATATCCTTAAGCAATGTTGAGCATGCAAGATGATTTTTACCGTTTATCCTCATACCGTCAGAGCCGCATACACCATGCGCACATGAACGCCTGAAGGCAAGCGAGCCGTCATGCTCCCACTTTATTTTATGGAGGCAGTCAAGTATTGTCATATTTTCATGAGCCTCAAAACGGTATTCCTCAAAATGAGGTTCTTTATCTGTTTCAGGGTTAAATCTCAGTATTTTAAATGTAACTTGCATATCACTTATATTTATTATTTTTGCTTTTTATTTTCTGTGTATCCTTGATACTGCTTCTTATTTTTTTGCTTTTTGCTTTTTTACTTTTGCCGGTTTTTAATATTTTCTTTCCATCGGCTCAAACCTTGTCTTTACTACAGGCTTGTAATCGATTTTCGGGTCACCGCTCTCATTTTTGGTTATGAAAGTATGCTTCATCCAGCCGGCATCATCACGTTTCGGGAAATCTTCCCTTGTATGCGCGCCTCTGGATTCCTGCCTGTTGAGAGCTGCTTCATTTACGCTTTCAGCTATATCAAGCAGGTTGCCAAGCTCAATTGTTTCAATAAGATCTGTATTGAATACTTTGCTCTTATCCTGTATTGATATATTTTTATAGCGTTCTTTAAGCTGTTTAATTATTCCTTTGTTCTCTGTCAGATCTTTTTCATTCCTGAAAATACCGCATTTATCCATCATGTTCTGCTGCAGATCTTTCCTGATATTTGATATCTTTTCACCGCCTGTTTGTGCCAGCAGGCTGTTCATCATTTCCCTGGTTTTTTCTGCGGGATCGGTTTTGAACTCATGATGCTCAGCGGTTTTTAAGAACTGTGAAATTTTCTTGCCGCCTCTTCTGCCGAATACAACTATATCAAGCAATGAATTTGTGCCAAGCCTGTTGCCGCCGTGTACTGATACACATGCGCACTCGCCTGCTGCGTAGAATCCTGTAACTTTTGTTCCTTTATTATCTGCCAGAACCTCAGCATCGTAGTTTGTTGGTATACCGCCCATCGCATAATGCGCTGTTGGCTGGATTGGAACGCACTCTTTGGTTGGCTCAACGCCAAGGTATGTTCTTGCAAAGCCTGTAATTTCAGGTATCTTTTCATCAATAACTTTTTTGCCAAGGTGAGTGAGGTCTAAATTAATGTAATGAGTGCCGTCACTGCCAAGTATACCGCGTCCTGCCCTGATCTCTGAAATAATTGCGCGTGATACCATATCACGCGGAGCAAGATCTTTTACTGTCGGAGCATATACTTCCATGAAACGTTCGCCGGCGTTATTCCTTAATATACCGCCTTCACCTCTTGCTGCCTCTGATACAAGTATTCCAAGACGCCATAAACCGGTGGGATGGAACTGGTAGAATTCCATATCTTCTAACGGTAATCCTGCTTTATAAACAAGCGCGCATCCGTCACCTGTACCAACATGTGCGTTAGAAGTTATCCTGAATGCCCTGCCGTAACCGCCGGTCGCGAACATAATGGCCTTCGCCTGGAAAGTATGTATTTCTGATGTAGCCATATCGATTGCAGTCAAACCTTTGCAAATGCCGTCTTCAATTATCAGGTCAGTCAGAAAGTACTCTGAGTAGAATTTAATATTGTTCTTTATGCAGTTCTCGTATAAAGTCTGCAGCATTACGTGGCCTGTCCTGTCTGCGGAGTAACATGCACGGTTTACCGGAATCCTCTTGGAATTCGGGTCATTTGGATCTTCAAGCTTTGTATGCCCGCCAAATTTGCGCTGTGCTATCTTACCTTCTTTTGTGCGTGAAAACGGCATACCCATATGCTCAAGCTCAATAATAGCTCTTGGAGCATCCTGGCACATAATTTCAATGGCATCCTGATCACCAAGGTAATCAGAACCCTTTACAGTATCAAATGCATGGTCTAACCATGAATCCTGCTCTTCATTGGAAAGAGCCGCGCAAACGCCGCCCTGAGCTGTACCTGTATGTGAGCGGGTGGGGAATACTTTTGATATTACCGCGCATGAATTTTCTTTTGGAATTTCTACAGCAGCACGGAGACCTGCACCGCCTGCACCTACAATTACTACATCAAATTTGTGTATCATCAGTATGAAATATTAATTTAAGTCTCTGATTGCCTTAAGCAGATCAGATTTCTTTTTATTTTCTTCAGGTGTATATGAGTATATGCCTTTAAGATCCATGTAATAAAGCATAGCATCATATTTTTTTCTTTCTTTGCATGCAATCATGCCAAGGTAATAGGGGATATCAAGGAAATATGTTGAGCCGTATGCGCCTATTTCCATATCATAGGCTTTTTCCATGTAGCTTTTTGCAGTCCTGTAATCTTTGTATTTATTATAATACATTACACCAAGCTGAATATATGCCTGCGTATAAGTTGGATCTCGTTTTATAACTTTTTTATATTCCTTAACAGCCTTGCTGTTCTTGCCCATGCTTTCATAGATGCTGCCTATCTGGTATCTTAAATAAATATCATTGGTATCCTTGGCTGACATCTTTTCGTAGAACTCAAGCGCTTTTTTATATTCCTTTGAAGTTGTGTATGCACTTGCTAGGCTTGATGATAAAAGGCTCAGCAGGCTATCGCTCTGGAACCTGTTCTTTATTGTTTCATAAAGGGTTTCCGCTTTGGGGAAGTTCTCGCAGTACACATAAAGATCCATCATATCCCTGTATACATTGAAAGAATCTGGTGCAATTTCAAGACACTTATCGTAAAATGTTTCTGCTTTTGTGAAGTTAAGGCGTGCAATGGAATCCTGTTTTACTATGAAGGTATCAAGTGTCTTCATGGTATCTTTCTGCTTTACATACATCCAGTTATAGGTAGCTTCCTGTTTGTAGTTGCCCGCAAGCCTTAAGTTGCTGTAGTAAAGGCTTTCTTCGCGTTTTTTCTTTGCTTCAGGATTGTTATCAATATTTGCAAGATCAACAGAGTTCATAAAATAAACAAAGCTGTTTATTGCAATTGCAAAGTTCAGGTTACCGTAGCCTGTGTAGGTGTAGGTTGTGATACCAACAACCTCGCCTTTGCGGTTGAAAAGTGCGCCGCCGGAGTTGCCGGGTGATATGGCAGCAGTTATCTGTATTACTTTTTCAAAGCTCTTTTCTATGGGTGAGTATGTTACCGGGTCTGTGAAAGATACTTTTTCATTTTCCCTGATTCCGGCTACAATACCCTGTGATATTGTGTATTCATAGCCTAACGGGGAGCCTACTGCAAATACTTCCTG
>CAZOAP010000041.1:0-17236 GCA_964577645.1 uncultured Ignavibacteriales bacterium | reverse complement strand
TATCAATGTAGCTGCAACTGAAATACTTTTTGGAATTGCAAGCAGGACAAGCAGACCTGTTATACTGGCATCTGTTGCCCCTAAACCACCTGGCAGCATTGTAATTGCTCCGGCAATTGTTGCAAATCCGTAAACAAATGTTGCAATGAAAATATCTATATGAGGTGCTCCTATAACGCTAAAACCGTTGATTACCAGGTAAAAGCTAAGACACTCAAAAGACCATGCGAAAATACTTAAAATTATAGTTATTATTAATTCCTTAAACCGTACCATTTGGTAAATACTGTCATATGCTGTGTGTATTTTTTGAGAGACCCTGGAAATAAATTTAAATCTTTCAAAAAATCCTATAATAGCATATGAAAGCTTCCTGTTACTTATCACAAACACAAGCAGAATAAAGAATACTCCAAAACCAATTATCAGCTTTGTGCCGTAACCAAACATTAATGCACCGGTCATGCTTAAAAGTACCAGTGAAAGAAAATCAGTAATTCTTTCTGCAAATACAATTGGCGCACTTTTGCTTACAGGAGTATCATTCTGCTCCTTCAACAAATATGATTTGAATACTTCACCTATTTTACCCGGTGTAACTGACATTATAAATGATGATAAAAATATCAGGAAACTCATCTTTCTTTCGATCTTAATATCAAGAACTTTTGTATAATACTCCCACCTGAAAAAACGGAACATGTAATTACATAATGAAAGCAGCAGTATTACAGGGAACATCAGCCAGTTATATAATGCAAAAGCTTCCATAAGTTCATTGAAATTTGCGTATATACTCAAACCCAGAAAAACCAGAGCTCCCAATACAACGGAAAATATTATTTTTTTCTTATATTTCTGGTACAATTAAACTATTAAATTTATGAACTTATTTAAACCGGTATACGTTTTTAAAACCGGTAAACCTACTACATTAAAATAATCACCGGTGAACTTTTCAACAAAAGTGCTTCCCAGATCATCCTGAATGCCATAAGAACCCGCTTTATCCATTGGTGAGCCGCCTTTTACATAAAATTCAATTTCTTTTAAGGAAAGTTTCCTGAATTTGACCTTCGTTACCTCGTAAGTCCTGTAAAACTTTCCTGTAACAGAATCAAGAATTACTAAACCGGTATATACCTTATGCTCTTTCCCGCTTAAATATTTTAATATACTTACAGCTTCGGCAGAATTTTCAGGTTTTCCCAAAATCCTGTTTTTTATTACAACAATTGTATCTGCAGCAATTATTATTCCCTTTTTGCTCTTTGCTACTTCCCTGGCTTTATGGGTAGCCAATTTTTGTGCAAAAATCCCATAATTTTCAACCTTTTTCGGTATATTTTCCACAATATTAGCTGGTATTACTGCAAACTTCAATCCAAAATTCTTTAATAATGCATTTAAAAGCAATTTCCTTCTGGGAGAAGAAGACGCTAAAATTATTGCGATTTTCTGTTTTTTCTTCTTTACCAATTCTTTAATTCGTATATTTCGTAATCAACTATATCTTTTTTATAGACATATTTTGCATTTAGAAAATCATTAAACTCAGGAAACCTGCTCAATAGTTTTTTAGAGTCTTCGTTATATCCTGAAATAAACTCCAGAGGATCGTTTTTTGCAACAATAATCTGTTTAGGATTCTTACCTGCCATATCATTCATAAATTCTCTTCTGAATGCAGTATTTTCACCTTTCCATAATAACGGGAAATTATATATGAACCTTGAAACACATTTTCTGCCTGATAAATAATAAACCAACGGGTCAAATCCCCATACATAAATGCCATCATCGGGATTTGTATCAGCCTTTACTTCTTCTATAACTTTAAATGTTTTACCGATCATAAAAACGGAATCAGTTGTAGTGCCGTTTTTTATATAAACCTGCTCAAGGGTCTGTTTGCCGCTCAAATAATCTGCAAGCGCAGCATAATTATTAATATACGGTTTGAAAGCAAAAATTGTAAACGAGGTTATGAATATAATTACAATTGAACTAAATGTGAAGGACCTCAATTTCAGCTTTTCCTTAATTAATGCAATTGCATATACTGAACCAATTGTAATTGGTGGTATTATTACAAGAAAGTGATAATAGTAAAACTTCCATTGTATGATCAGACTGAATAATGCAGATACAAGCCACGAAAGCAAAAGTAAGCTTACAAAATCAATTTTCCTTCTTATTACAACAGCAATAAAAGCAAATATTGAAAGCAGTAGAAGCGGAGTGTAGACTGAATATGTAAAAAGCCTTATAATATGATCTGTAATAAATTTTGCAGATTCCGTTTCATAAGCAATCTTAGTATATAACGGTGTTTGTACAAACTGAATATCGAATAAATAACTTATAGCTCCTGATAACCAATAGATAACCAGCACACAAACAACAGGCACCAATAATCCGGAAAAATACAACAATACATTTTTTATCTTTAGTGAAAATAATTCCTTCTTTGAGTAAAGAAAACAGGTCATCACCAAAGGAATAAAAATAATTATAGTATATTTAAATAATAATGCCGAAGCGAACAGAACTCCTGCAAAAAATATTTTCACAAATGAATGGTTTTCATAGCTTGAAATAAGCAGCAGAACTGATGCAGCAAAGAGCAGGTTCAAAGCACCATCAGTCTGCAATGTGTGCCAGTAATCCATCCTGAAATAAAGCAGAATATAGAAAAATGCTGCTGTTAGTGAAAGTAATTTATTGTTTGAAAATCTTATAGCAATAATGAAGATCAGAATTGCCGTCAATGATTGCCATGCTATATCAAAGAACCTGGCGCTTATCATTGATTCCCCTGCAACTAGCTGTATAAATGCAAAAAGAAAATGGATCCCCGGAGGCTTCAGATCGAACACATGCATATAATTCATTTTTCCTTCAAGCAGCAGCTTGCCGGCATATGCATATATACCCTGATCTCTGCCAAAAGGATAGGTAAGACTTATACTGCCTAATGCAGCACCGATCAATATAATAACAAGCCCGTACAATAATAACTGCCTGTTAGAAAGTCTTAAGCCCAAATAAATTAGTTTAGTTCAAAAATAGAATGGTAAAAACTATGCTATATATTTTTAGAATTGAAGTTTAGAAATGTCATTTACAATAATCGTGTAATTTATAACTTTTCCATTAAATTTGGTAGTCTATTTATAATATCTGAGTAATTAACCATTACTCTTTCACCGGATCGCCTGAATTTTACCTCTATTTCGTCATTTTTCATGTTTTTATCGCTGACAACCAGCTGTAACGGAATTCCGATAAGATCAGCATCTTTAAATTTAAATCCGGGGCTGATATCATCCCTGTCATCAAACAATACCTCATAACCCATAGCGGTAAGCTCATTATAAAGCTTCTCAGCAGCAGCTTTTATGGCATCTGATTTTTTATTAACGCTAATCAAATGTATCTGGAAAGGTGAGATTTCACCATTCCAAATAATACCATCTTTATCATGATTTTGCTCGATGTATGCAGCTGCAATTCTTTCAATACCTATTCCGTAGCTTCCCATGATAATAACATTATCTTTCCCGTTAACATCAAGGAATTTTGCACCGAGTGCTTCAGCGTACCTTGTACCTAATTTAAATATATGCCCTACTTCAATAGCTTTTGTCATACGTAATATAGACTTCCGGTCAGTTGTTTCTTCCCCGTCTTTAACTGTTCTGATATCATTATAAATAATACCGGGTACATCACGCTTAAGATCAATATTTTTTATGTGATAATCATTTTTGCATGCTCCGCTTATCAGCTCATCTGCATCTTCAAGTCTATTATCAGCAATAATTTTTACATCTTTATTTTTTATGTTTAAAGGACCTATTGAGCCTGCATCTGCACCGGCTATATCCATTAATTCCTCGGGGTGTGCTGCCCGAATACCGGGGTATACTGATGCAAGCTTTGTTTCACTAACTTCATCATCTCCGCATACCAGTGTAAGCACGTACTCATCTTTTTTCTTTTCAGTTTTGGCAGGTACTATGAACATCCTAGATTTAGCAAGCCTGGATTTATCAGTGATACCAAGGAATCCCGCCAATTCTTCTATACTTTTTACATTAGGTGTGTGGAATTCTTCATACTGCAACGAGGAATCTTTCCTGGAAACTTTTTCTACATATGAAGTAGCAACTTCTATGTTTGATGCATAGGAATTATCACTGCTCAATACTACCGTGTCTTCACCTGCATCTGCTTCAACCATAAATTCCTCTGATTCGCTTCCGCCCATTGCCCCGCTGAATGCTGAAACGGTAAAGAAATTTAAACCGCATCTTGTGAATATATTCCTGTATGCCTGTGCATTCTTTGCGTATGATTCATCAAGCCCTTCCCATGTAGCATCAAATGAATAAGCATCTTTCATGGTAAACTGCCTGCCACGCAGTACACCTCCCCTTGGACGCGGTTCATTGCGGAACTTTGTCTGAATCTGGTACCATATCTGCGGCAATTGTTTATATGAAGTTAAATTCGGCTTGGCAATTGATGTAAAAACTTCTTCATGGGTCGGTGCAAGTACAAGTTCTCTGTTCTTTATCCTGAAAATATCATCGCCATAATCTTCAAGCCTTCCGGTTTCCGCCCAAAGCTCATTTGGTGAAAGTGCAGGTAAATAAAATTCACAGCCTCCAATTGCATTCATCTCTTCCCTTACCACTTTTTCAACTTTTTTGAATACCCTTACCCCTAAAGGAAGATAAGAATATACGCCTGAAGTAAGCTGTCTGATCATACCTGAGCGAATCATTAAAACATGGGATGGAATAACTGCATCTGAAGGCACTTCTTTAAGAGTTGGTAAAAAATATTGTGAGAATTTCATTTATTTTTCCTGATTTTTCTCAATAATACTTAAAATAAGCAAAATTTTCAATGAAAATTACCATAATCATTGCAGATTTAACCACTATACCCATTAAGGGGTATTGAATGGAGCGTATAGAACTCATATTTTTATGTAACTAAATTAGCTATAATCTATATAATTTCGCTTAAAAATTGATAAATATGAATAAAAATCAGAAAACTTCTAAAAAATTTAATGTAATTTTAGCTATTTCGGGTATGATCGCTTTATTATTCATTATGAATTCGGGGATATCATATTCACAGAATTTTAAGGAAGTTAATTTCCCTGATGGCTCAATGGCTGGAATAGAAAGTACTGTTAAGTTGCATACAAATTACAGGATCTACCAGAGCTCACCAAATGTGATAAAATTCGAGCTGCCTCAGGTTACATATGTTAAAGTAGGGATCTATGATATGAATCATAACCTGGTTAGGACATATATTTATAACAATTTACTTGCCGGTACTTATGAAATAAGTATCAATGCAAAGAATATGGAAAGTGGTAAATATACCTGTGTGCTTTCAGCCGGTGAGGTTGAAGAAAGCTCTCAGGTCATAATTGAATAAACAAAATAAAAACTAAAACAAAAGGGAGCATTGCTCCCTTTTTTATTTACGGTATAATATTTATTTAAAAATTAATGTATAATTGCCAGCACCAATAACACTATCACCAATACCAGTATAATTGTAATTAATGTACCTGTATCAAGATCCATAGTGTTTTCTGCACTTGCAACTTTATATTCAAATTTCTGCTGCTGAGTATTATATTCTTTATCCTTTACAACAAACAGGTCCATATCACCATCTCCGTCATTATCTGCAAAGAAGATAGGATACGGCATTTTGGGATCAACAAAGAAAGCCCTGTCATATTTTTCGTAATTTGCATTTTCCAGTATAAATGAAGGACTTTCCATTGTCCCAACATTTTTATAATAAGCTACATTGCCATTTTCAAATTTCAATGCGTCAAAATCACCATCCTTATCTACATCAACCATCACAGGATTTTCGAAATCAAGCTTTCCTTCAAGATATGCCGGAGTGAGTTTTTGAATTTGAGATTTTGTGATGATATTTGAGGGTGAATCCGCTTTAAGTGAAGCAGAAATAAACATCAAAGAAATTAGCGATAATATTAATGTTTTCATTTTTTGTTTATTATTGTTTAAAAAATTAATATTTAAATATATTCATATTTCATTAATTAAACAAGCAAACTATATGCAATGTTCTGTAAAATTTCAGAAATATTATTAATTGTAATTTAAGGCTTTATTAGCTAATTTACACAAATAAATGAAGTATTTTCTGTTAATAATAAATAAATTTTTTTATATGCCAATAACCTTTTTTGTGTTGGTACTTATGTTTTATTCCTGCAAAAAAGATGACTCCCCTATGATACCGCCAGAACAG
Organism: uncultured Ignavibacteriales bacterium; assembly: GCA_964577645.1. Classification (GTDB taxonomy): domain Bacteria; phylum Bacteroidota; class Ignavibacteria; order Tepidaquicellales; family OLB5; genus OLB5. Next base: position 10,912 of record CAZOAP010000041.1, on the reverse strand, counting down.
CCTGTTTCAAACTGGAACCTGCAAGAGACAAATATTACAAATAATATTAAAAGTATTTTTTTCATTAATGAATATACAGGTTTTGCGGCAGGAAATTCCTTTCCGAATGATTCAAACAAGATCTTAAAAACAATTGATGGCGGTATTACATGGAAAAGAAAACTCTCTGTTGATTCAGTAAGCATTAACAGTATTTATTTTATTGATGCAAATACAGGCTACGCGTCATGCTCAAAAGGAAAGATAATCAGAACTGTAACCGCAGGAGAAAGCTGGGCAGCATTAACTGTTCCATATACAGATGTATATCTGGATGTTGAATTTTCCGGCCAGCAATTTGGAACAGCTGTTGGCAATAACGGAATGATAATATCAACTTCTGATGCAGGTAATTCCTGGCAATCCACTTATGGCTCATCATTATTGACTTACAGTTCAGTCACTATTAACCCGTCAGGCGATGTATTTGTATGCGGTGATCTTGGAAGGATACTTCACTCTTCTGATCATGGTTTTAGCTGGCAGGTAAACCAGACACCTGTAACCGGCACACTTAACTCAATTTATTTTTCTGCTATAGATACCGGCTACAGCTGCGGCGTTGGCGGAGTGATAATTAAAACAACAAACAAAGGGGCAAACTGGGTAAGCCTGGGTTCACCCACACAGGATGTACACTCTTCTGTTTATTTTATTAACGGGCTAACAGGTTTTTTAACCGGTGACTACGGTACAATTTACAAAACTAAAAATGGCGGGGTATCATTTTTAAGGGTACTAACTGATACTGAGAATTATTTATACAAAATGCATTTTATTAATGAATATTCAGGATGGGTCTGCGGTTCTTACGGAACTATACTGCATACAACTACAGGCGGTGATTAGTTTTATCCCAGTATTTTTTTTAATGTTTCCTCAAGCTGTTCATCTTCAAAGGGCTTCACAAGGTAACCGTCAGGACTTAGATCACCTATTCTGTTCAGTGTATTTTCATCTTCAAAAGCAGTTAAGAACACAACATGTACATCATTTTTTTCTTTTAATATCCTTGCAGTATCAAGTCCGTTCAGTTTGCCTTTCAATTCAACATCCATCAAAATAAGTTCAGGTCTAGTGCTATCAAATAATTCAAGCACTTTTTCACCTGAATCCGATATAAATACTACATCATAACCAAGCGAAGTAAGGCACTTGCTTATATCCATAGCAACAATTCCCTCATCTTCTACAACAGCAATTTTATTATTAGCCATATTGGGTTTATAATTTTAGACTGAATGTGTAATTAGTTCAATATTACAAATAATCCCTTTATAAATCTATGACAAATATAAAATATTATAAATTGTAAAGAGTTCAAAATTTTGGTATTTTTGTATATCAGCGGGAGTAATTCAGCGGTAGAATGTCAGCTTCCCAAGCTGGACGTCGCGGGTTCGATCCCCGTCTCCCGCTCTGATTTTCATTCACAGCCAGGATAAAAAATGCTCAGTGTAAAGATCTATTCATTCAGCTACAAAAAAAGCGGCATCCCTCAGGATAATACCTCTAACGGCGGCGGTTTTGTTTTTGATTGCCGTTTCATTTATAATCCCGGCAGAGAGGAATCATTCAGATCATTAACCGGTAAAGATACAGAAGTTATTGAGTTTCTGGATAAAAATGATATTATGCAGAAATTCATTTTAAATGTATATTCAATTGCATCTGAAGCAGTGGATAATTATTTGCAGAGGGATTTTACGAATTTAATGTTCAGCTTTGGATGTACCGGCGGCCAGCACCGTTCAGTTTACTCGGCAGAAAAGTTTTATAGTTTATTAAAAGAAAAATACGGGAATAAGATAAATATTACTGTTATTCATAATGAATTCCCTTCGTTAAATAACTGATACAATTTTATAATTTTTTCCCCGGACAGGATACATAGAGCAAAGATTGGATAACACAAATTCCAGCCTTCAGAAACTAGAAAAAAGAACCTTTACCCTTCATTTGATATCACAGGTTTTTAACGGGATAGCTATAGGTATAATCCTTCTGCAGGATGTCATTCTTAAAAAAACCCTTGGCGGAAGTGATTTCCAGGTAATGATACTTTCCCTGCTTGTAAGCTCAGCATTCCTTGTTTCTATATACGGAAGTGAGCTGGTGAACAGGTCAAGAAGCCGTTCTAAGACCATATTGATTATTGGTATCACGGCAAAATTCTTTTTGATTATCCTCCCCTTATTTGATAACCCGGTCTATTATATACTGTGTATTGCTGTTGGAGCGTATCTTGATTCATTGCTGCTGCCTACATGGAACATTGTTTTTAAGCATAATTACACGGATGAAAACAGAAGTAAGCTTTATTCCTATGCATCTTCACTGCAAACATTGTTTGTAGTGATTGTAACAACTATCACGGGTTATTTTCTGGATCTTAACGGAAATATTTACAAAATAATTTTTCCTGTTGCCGGTGTTTTCGGGATACTCGTCTACTGGAGCCTTGCCAAAATGATAAGCCTGAGTATGGATGATTACAAAGGCAGGGATAAAGTTAAAAAGTATAAAACTCATTATAACTTCAGGCTGATAAAAGATATTGCCGTTCTCCCTTTACAGAACACTCTCAGAATTTTCAGAGAGAACAGGGCATTTTTAAGATTTGAAGCTTATTTCTTTTTATATGGTATGGCATTCATGGTTATTTCTCCAGTTATACCGGTGTTCCTTGTTGATGATCTTAAGCTTTCCTATGCGCCGATATCATTTGCAAAGGGATTGATATTCCACTCAGCACTGATAATTTTTACCCCCCTTATGGGAAGGCATCACGGCACAGGCAACCCCACAAAATTCTGCGGATATGTTTTCAGTATCCTGGCATTATTCCCGTTGATACTTGTCTCAGCAAAATATTTTGCAGCAAGCGGTTTAATTGCAAATACAGATATTATAGTTTACATATCATTTTTTATTTTCGGGTTTGCAATGAGCGGTGTTACAATTGCATGGTCACTCAGCTCAATTTTTTACGCTCCCAAAAGCGAAGTATCAAACTACCAGGCTGTACATATTACTTTGACGGGTGTTCGCGGTGTTTTCAGTCCGGCACTGGGTTATGCGGTGATGAGGATATTTGAAATTGAGTATTCATTTTATTTATCTGCAGTTTTGTTCCTGTTTGGGGGAATAATGATGTGGCGGGAGAGCAAAAAATTCTCAAATAACTGACTTGAAGATATTGAAAAAAGCTGTAATTTTGTATGACTTTACCAAAAGTAAGGGCGGTTAGCTCAGCTGGTTCAGAGCGCTTGCCTTACAAGCAAGATGTCGGGGGTTCGAATCCCTCACTGCCCACAAGCTCAGATGTAATAATCTGAGCTTTTTTTATATATAACATGATGTCAGGACCCATCCGAACCCTCAACCCCACAGAAAAAGCTCAAATCTAAAGATTTGGCTTATTTGTTGTAACTCTCATCCGTTGACTCAAAGTCATTAGATGAATAATTATCAATGCACCATAAACTTTGCCATGGCTGATTTATGCAGCTTACCCATTTTATTCAGATATGACTTAATCATAACAAATATAATTGGCGTTACAAATAATACATGAATTGCTGATGTTACTACTCCGCCTATCATAGGCACTGCAATTGGTTTTGCAAGATCAGCTCCCGTGCCCGTTGCCCACATAATCGGTATCAATCCTATCAGATTTACGGCAACTGTCATTAATTTTGGTCTTAACCTGAGTATTGCCCCATCTTCTGTTGCCTGGACTATATCTTCAGTTGTGACAATATCATTTTTCTCAATCATTTTCTTATCAAGCGCTTCATGCAGGTAAATTACCATAACAACACCTGTTTCAACTGCAAGTCCGTAAAGTGCAATAAAACCAACCCATACCGCCACGGAAAAATTATAGTCAAGTATAGCCATAAGATAAATACCGCCTATTAAAGCAAACGGAACAGAAAGCATTACGAGTATTGATTCAAGGAAATTCTTGAATACCATAAACAGCATCACAAAAATTATCAGGAATACTATAGGCATAACGATCTCAAGGCGTTCTTTCGCTCTTATCTGATTTTCCCACTGCCCGCTCCACGCATAATAATAACCCTTCGGTAATTTGGGGGCAAATTCTTTATCTAATACATCTTTTGCTTCATTAACAAAGCCGCCCATATCACGCCCTCTTACGTTCAGGAATACAATTGAGCGCAGCATATTATTTTCACTCGAGATCATTGGTGGACCGCTTGTAACTCTGATATCAGCAAGCTCACCAAGCGGGATCTGGATAAAATTACTGCTGCCAGAACTACCGGTAGGCGCACCACCCATTCCTGAGCCGCCATCCTTACTAGAAGAACCGACAGTTACAAGAATATTTTTAAGCTTATCGATATCTTCCCTGTAATCCCTGAAATATCTAACACGTATTGGAAATCTTCTTCTGCCTTCCACCGTGTTTGAAATATTTTCGCCGCCAATTGCTGTTTCTATTACATCCTGTACATCGCCAACATTCAGACCGTACCTTGATATGGCATCCCGTTTTATATCTATATCAATATATTTGCCGCCTTGTGTTCTCTCAGCAAACACATCAGCGGCGCCATTGACTTTTTTTACTATCTCCTCAGCATCAATTGCAAGTCTTTCAAGGGTATCAAGGTTATCACCAAATATTTTTATTCCAAGATCAGTCCTTACGCCGGTTGAAAGCATATTAATACGGTTTATTATGGGTTGAGTCCATGCATTACCTACTCCGGGTATCTGTAATTTTGAATTCAGCTCCGCAATTATATCGTTCTTTGTTAATCCCGGCCGCCATTCAGATTTATCTTTGAGTATGATTATAGTTTCTATCATGTTCATTGGAGCTGGATCTGTGGGTGTATCAGCCCTGCCAACTTTTCCTAAAACATGTGAAACTTCAGGAACTGACCTGATTATCTTATCCTGCATCTGCATAATTCTTTTTGCCTCGGTTATGGATACATTAGGTAATGTTGTAGGCATAAAGAGCAGGCTACCTTCATCAAGCGATGGCATAAACTCCGAACCCCTGTTCATAATTAACGGAACAGTGATTACCAAAGCCAATATATTGATAGCCAGTGTGGTTTTGCGGTATTTCAAGGCAAGCTTTAAGAGCGGTTCATAAAGCATTTTGAAAAATCTTGATACTGGGTTTTTATTTTCCGGATAGAATTTTCCACGCATAAACAGCGTCATTAGCATCGGTACCAGAGTAATAGTGATTATTGCAGAGCCAGCCAGCGCAAATGTTTTTGTAAATGCAAGCGGGTGGAAAAGCTTACCTTCCTGTCCTTCAAGCATAAACACGGGCAAAAATGAAACTACAATAATTCCAATTGAAAAGAAAATTGCCCTGCCCACCTGTTTTGCTGAACGAATAGAAATTTCAGTGTAATCAATTATCTCTCCTCTTTCAGTTGCCTGCGAAATATTCCTGTAAGCATTTTCAACCATTACAATCGATGAATCAACCAGCACACCAATTGATATTATGAGACCCCCAAGACTCATAATATTTGAGGTAATGTTAAACTGCTTCATTAAAATAAATGCTATCAAGACGGATACCGGTATTTCAATAATGATCCTGATTGCGCTCCTCCAGTGAAACAGAAATATTAATACTATCAGACTTACAACAATTGCTTCCTCGATCAGTGAGTGCTTTAAGGTATCAATTGCAGCATCAATTAAAGTACTTCTGTCATATGATGTTTCTATATTAACGCCATCAGGCAGCCCCTTCTCAAGCTCTTTTAGTTTCTCCTTAACTCGTTCAATTACCACAGAAGCATTTTCACCATAACGCATAACAATAATACCGCCGACAACTTCACCTTCCCCATTCATATCAAGCAGACCTCGTCTTGTATCACCGCCTATTTGTACTGTACCCAGATCTTTAATCCTGACAGGAACGCCATACTTTGTATCTTTGATGGTGATTTCTTCAATATCACCCGTTGATTGTATATACCCTTTACCGCGTATAAAAAATTCTTTATCGCTTGACTCAAGATTCTTGCCTCCAACATCTTTATTACTGTTCCTTATCGAATTAACAACATCATTTATTCCGATACCATATGATGAGAGTTTTGAGGGGTCTATATCAACCTGGTACTGCTTTACAAATCCCCCTATTGAAGCAACTTCAGCAACACCTTCAACCGATGTTAGCTGATATTTCAGGAAATAATCCTGCAAAGCTCTAAGCTCACCCAGATCATATTTATCGCTTTTAAGGTGATACCAGAATACATGCCCAACACCTGTACCATCGGGACCCATAACAGGCGTAACACCCTGAGGAAGTGTATTCTGTACCTGGTTCAGCTTTTCTAACACACGGCTTCTTGCCCAGTAAATTTCGGCGTTATCTTCAAATATGACATAAATAAAGCTCATTCCAAACATAGATTGAGAACGCACAGCTTTTACCTTTGGAATTCCCTGAAGGTTCTGCGTTAAAGGGTAAGTTATCTGATCTTCAATTATCTGCGGACTTCTTCCCATCCATTCAGTGAATACTATTACCTGGTTTTCAGAAAGATCCGGGATAGCATCAACAGGTGTGTTATATACTGACCAAATACCAAAACCTGCTATCACCAGGTAAAAAACCAGAATGATAAAACGGTTACGTGCGGAAAATTCAATTATTTTTTCAATCATTGCCTAAATGAGCTGATTTTTATATAAAGAATATTAAATCTTAATGTTTATGTTTGCAGCCGCTGCAATCTTTGTGATCCATACCTTTATCAATATTACCGTCCTGCTTCACATCAGATTTCTCGTTGCTTTCCTTTAATTCAAGATCCATACCGCATTTTGGACATGAGCCGGGTTTATCTGAAGTGACCTCAGGATGCATAGGGCATGTATATGTTTTGGTAACTGTTGAGTCTGTTACTGAACTGCCAGCTGCTGTATTGTTTTTTTCAAATGAATAAGCAGCATTAAATGAGTATATACCCATTAATGAAATTATTGCCGCTGTGAGTATAATAAATTTAGCTTTATTGTTTTTCATGATATTGAAATTTTATTTTTATTAGTTTTTAGATTTTTCTTTCTGGTCTTTTGGTAATTTGCAGCAATCATCAAGATCATTGTAAGCGCTTGGGTCAGCTTTTTTATCGTTTGCGTCATAGCCTGCCATTGTAATTGCTTTTTCAATTTTAGATACATCTGTTTTTGATTTATCATAATTAATATGGGCAACTTTATCATCTACCACTACATTAACATCAATTATTCCCGGTACTTTATTTACAGCTTTTTCGATATTTTTCTTGCAGATCTTGCACTGCATAGATGGAAGCTTTATCATGATATGTTCAGCACTTTTATCTGTTGAGCTCTGCATGTTTTTATTCATATCTTTATCAGAACCTTTATCCATATTTTGGTTCATGTTCTTATCTGTATTTTGGCTCATGTTCTTATCCATGTTTTGATTCTGATTCATTTGCTGCTTGTCATTTTGGTTTTCGGTGCTTTCTTTTTTACCGCAGCCGATAAATAATGATATTGCAAATATCATTATTCCAAAAATACTGATCGATTTAAATATTGTTTTCTTCATTTTTATTTTACTCCTGCCGCAAATTGCGGCGTTTTATATGTGTTAAATTAATGTTTATGTTCAGTGTTTGTTTTATTATCTTTCATATCTTTCAAAATATCCTGGTTTGGGTTTATCTTTAATTCTTCATTATCATCTTTCTTAGGGTTATCACCATGCTTTTCATGACCGGATGTGAATCCCTTCTGTATCTGTGTTTCACTGTCTATCAGGAATCCACCTGAAGTAACCACCAGGTCTCCATCACTCAAACCTGATGTTATAGCGTAATATCCTTCCTGTTCATATCCTATAGTAACTTCTTTAGGTTCAAAAACACCTTTTTCCTTTTCTATATAAACATAGTTATGGTCACCTGTGCGTATTACAGCATTTTTATGTACACCTATTGATTGTGTTACGTAAGTATTGATCTTTACTTTAAGGTACATATCAGGCTTTAATTTCATATCCTTATTTGATACATCTATTCTGACTTCAAGTGTCCTGGACTCAGGGTTAAATACAGGGTTTATAAAATTTATTTTAGCTCTCAATACTTCATCGGGGTATGCAGTCGAATATATCTCAGCGGTCTGCCCGCTTTTGATATACTGCATGTCTGATTCATACACATTTGCTATAACCCATACTGATGAGAGGTCCGCAACATCATATATATCTTCACCTGCAGAAGCCCAATGTCCAACGTGAACATATTTTTTAGTTACAATCCCTGAATATTTTGAATACTGTATTGTTGTAGTTTTAACATTTCGTGACCTTTCAAGCTCTTCAATTTGTCCTCGTGTCATCTCCCACAATATTAATCTTTCCTTTGATGAATTAACAAGACTCTGTGCCTGGTCTATAGCCAGCCTGTTACCGCTTACTTTAACCTGGTTATAGTTATCGAGTGCTAAAAGATATTCTTTTTGTGTTGAAACAAGTTCCGGTGAATAAATTTCAAGTACCTTTTGACCTTTTCTTACCATCTCCCCTTCAAATGATACGAACATGTTAACAATTTTACCTGAAACAGCAGTAGATATATGAGCAAATTTTGATTCATTTATCTTAACATAACCGTTAAATGTTTTTTCACCCTGGAACTGCATCGTCTTTACTCTTTCAGTCTGTACATTTGCCAATACCTGCTGTGAAGGTGAAAGCTTGACTGAACTTAGATCAGTACCAGATTCATGCTCATTCTTTTCTTCTGCATCAAGCTCCGTCTTCTTTACAAGGTCCATTCCGCATATCGGGCACTGTCCCGGTCTATCCTGAATAATTTGCGGATGCATCGGGCATGTGTATAATTCCTTTGCGGAGCTTTCAGTATTATTCTTGTGTATGAAAGCTATATATACCCAATAACCGCCTGCGATCAATAAAATGAGCACAAGAACACTTAATATTATTTTTATAGTTTTATTCATAATACTTTAATTGATACTTTAATTTTTCAGATTTAAGCCTGTAGCTTTTTCAAGTTCAGCTATCATTTTTAAGTACATATTAACTGATTCAAAATACATAAGCCTGGTTTCCTGGTACATTCTGTAAGCATCCAGCAGGTCCAGAAAACTGCCCATGTTTGTTTCATAGGAATATTGAGCAGATTTCATGGTATTTTCAGTCTGCGGTATCTGGACACCATAATAAAAATTCATCGTCTCTTTAAGCTGTGTCATATTATTCACAATTGTTGTTATTTCGTTCTTGATATCATTTTTCTTCGCACTATATTCTTCTGTAGTACTCTTAATAATAACTTCATTTTTCTTTATTGCGAGATCGTACTTACCGCTTGACCAGGGCGCAAAAGGAATATTAACTCCTACCATAAAAGCAAACGCATTCTTCTCTTCAAAAGGAAGTATTTTATACCCGAGTTTGATATTGAAATCCGGCAGCCTGTTTATTTTCGCCATTTCCAGATCAGTCTGGTTCATTGTAATTTTATTTTTCAGAGTTTTCAGATCAGGCCTGTGTTCAAAAGCATAATCAATTAACTTATCCGTTTTTGTACTGTTTATATTGAAATTATTCATATTCAGAAGGTACTCTGTATCTATATCACCAAAATTTATCTTTGTATCTTCATCCACTACAACTTTTGTAAGTTTTGTAAGCTCAGAAAATATGTTCTTTCTTTGCTGCTTAAGTATAAAATCTTCGTTCTGTAGTCTTGAGGTTTCAATCTGAGCTTTAAAAACTTCCTGCTGCATACCTTTACCAACCATATATTGTGCTTCAGCAGCTGAGGTGAAAGTTTTAAGCAGAAGCTGATTATCATGATTTACCTGGATTTTGTTATTTATAAGATAAAGATCGTAGTAATTCATCTTTATCATACTCATAATATCAACTGCCATGGCAAGTCTCTCTGTCTGCATCATGGCTTTATTGTTCATTATTGATTTTTTCTCAAGTGCCAGCTTACCCGGGAAAGGAAACATCTGAGATATATAAAAATTTATCATTCCCACTTTGCTGAAATCACTCATAAAATCATCCAGTTCAAATTCAAACATCGGGTCAGGCAGATAGCTAATACTCTCCGCCTGGAAGCCGGAAACATCTATTTTAGTCTGTAAAGCAATAAGATCAGGGTTGTTATTTACCGCTGCAAACAAAAGCTGGTTTAAAGTAAATACCTCGGCTTTTCCGTATGAATTATAGAAGGCTGTATCCCTTATACTTTGTTTTGACTGAATGGCAAGCAAAGAATCAAGTACCCTTAAAGAAGAGTTAAACCTGTATACAGAATCCTTTTGCAGGTAATTATCAAAACCACTTTGACTTAGGATTGGGACTGCCAAAAACGAAAGTGCTGTTAAAAATATAATAATGTATTTAGACATGATCTCATGATCTCAATTAAAAAAAGTAAATAAAATAATTCAGATTAAAATTATTCTACTGTAAAACCAGTAATTAGAATGAGATCAGTTTAGATCAAAAGTGAGGAGTTGAAAACGGGAATATCAATTTCAGGCAGATGTGATTTATCGGGTGTGTAAAGAATTTTATTATGATTTAGATCAAACAGATCAATTGAAAAGTATGAATATAAATCTATATGTGAGCAAACATAATAATTCAAATCATTATTAATAGTTAAAAGGGTATTTGAATTGGAAAGTTCATTTGTTTCTTCGTTGCAGCATTTGGATTTATGCTTTGTTAAACTAATGCCGCCATATTTCTTAACATCATCTTTTTTGCATTCACAAAATTTCGTATCTCCGGTCATCTCGCAAAACATAACCTGAGTTG
>CAZOAP010000040.1:0-17308 GCA_964577645.1 uncultured Ignavibacteriales bacterium | reverse complement strand
GGGAAAGCGATAAATATGAAGGCAAAAATCTTTACAAATATTTAACTAATTACCTCAGGGAGCATCAATATGCAGGCATTACTGTTCTGCGCGGCATTACAGGTTTCGGCAAGGCAAGCCTTGTTCATACAAGTGACCTGCTTGAGCTTTCAAGCGATCTGCCAATTGTAATAGAAATTGCCGATACAGATGATAATATAAACCGGCTAAAGGATGTGTTTGAAGATACCGGCATGATAGGCAGCTCATTGATAACTGAAGAAAAAGTTAAGATCATTAAATACGGCGTAAATTAAAAAACAGCCCAAAATATCTCATCCATCCAATGTTACAACAACCCGGAAAATCTGAACTGTTGCTCAGCAAAATATCTTTGCCTGTTAAGGTATTAAGGTTTTTTGTTTTTGCTAATTTTTTCATTACACTTTGTGCCCTTGTAATGAGTTTATATACATCGCTGGTATTTTCACTTGGCTTAAACACACCTCTTTTAATATTTACCGCTTTTGGAACGCTTTGCAGCTATTCATTTCACTGGCTGCTGCCTTCAACTCACAATGAGTTATCACCGCGTGAAAAATGGAGTGCCCGCAACAGGACACTTCTTTTTGTTCTATTTTTTATTGGTGCAGCAGGCTCTTTTTATTCTTTAATACCTCTTGCAAAACATATTAATGCATTGCTCCCGCTTATCATACTGACTTTTCTTTACTCCTCGGGCAAGCTGCCGCGCGGGCCTTTTGTGTTTTTCAGGAAATATTTTATCGGTAAAACCATTTACCTGGCATTGATGTGGAGCCTGGTAACTGCATATCTGCCTGTAGTAATCAGTGATACTGTTTGGTCAGCACAACACACTTTATTTTTAGTTAACCGGTTCTTTTTTCTATTTGCTATCTGTATTCTGTTTGACCTGCGCGATAAAGAGCTTGATACTCTCCAGGGAATAAAAAGTTTTATAACGCTTCTTTCCCATAACAGGATAAAATATCTCTATTACTCAAGCACGGGGTTATCTTTTATTACCGGTATATACTTGCATAAGTATGGATTTTCTCTTGTTACTTTATTTACCCTGCTTGTACCGGTGTTGATAACAGCATTTGTTTATAATTACAGCTCCAGAACACGCTCAGAGCTGTGGTTCTATTTTATACTTGATGGTTTAATGATGCTCTCAGGTATATTTTATATCATATACAGATATATTTATTTTTGAGCATTTGGTTATCATTAAGATTGTTTTTATCCAGTTAATCCCTGCATAATAATTTAACCGTTTCACAACAATCGTTTAAGGCACATCTAATCATAACCTAACCCACCGGGGCTATTTTTGTTACTCTGCTGATCAATTCAACAAATAATAAATATAAACTAACCACAGTCATATCTATGAAAAAATTCATTCTTTCTCTGCTGCTTGTTTTTTTATTGGCAGGTTCATCGTTTTCACAAATTTATCCGTTTACTCCGCTTGATACCAACTTTACAACCAATTATTTACTGGTACCACAGGGATATCAGTTCTCCATTCTTTTCCAGCAGAACCAGCCGGTTCAGCTTAATAACGGCTCTTTTTATCCCGCAAGAGGTGTAAATGATTACATTATCTATATCCCTAACAATGGCTCATCAGCCAATGGCTGGCTTTTTGTTAACCATGAAACTACTGATTCCAATTCTTTCCTTGGAGATGGAGGCGGGGCAACAACATTTCCGGTTACACGTGTAGGCAATTCATGGTTCCCTTCGGGTACTTTTAAACATATGAATTTTGCACCCATTGGATTAACAATTAATAACTGTGCGGGCGGCAGTGCAATCCTTGCAAACGGAAATATTTTAACTGCAGAAGAATTTGCACCGGCAAGCAATTCAGCAATCTATAATAACGGTGCGGGAATAAGAGATACAAATGATTTCGGAGGATATAAAAAGTATCTTAATTTCGGCTGGATGGTTGAGTGCAATGTTCAGGGCGATACAGCTATCAGAAAATCATTCCAGATGGGAAGATATTCCCATGAAGCAGCGCTTGTAATGCCTGATGGCAGGACATTATACCTTACCGATGATAATTCAGGCGGATGTTTCTTTAAATTTGTTGCTAATACATTTGGTGATTATTCTGCAGGCCAGCTCTTTGCATATAAACAGGTTGGTTCTTCAGGTACATGGCTTCCAATGCCAATGGTAAGGGATTCACTGAATAATGCAAGGGAAGTTGCACAGAGACTTGGGGCAACAATATTCAACCGCCTTGAAGATATTGATATTGATGCCGGCGGAATGATATATATTGCTGAAACCGGTGCAGATTCAGTCAACCTTTCTTCGGCAATAAATAATGGCGGCGTTGTAGCAAGTCACCTGGTGCCCTTATACGTTGGCAACAACCGTTATGATGACCCGTACGGAAGGGTTCTTAAATTTGATCCCTCTACTCTTGGTATGACAGTATTGATCCAGGGCGGAACTGCTGCTGACGGCAAAACAAATTTTTCAGGTGTTGATAACATTGCAATAGATAAAGCAAGAAATATAATTTACCTCCAGGAAGATCTCATTGCAGGCACACGTGGCAGGCAGCCATCATTTATCACATCCTCTTCAAGCTGGATATGCGAAGTTTATGCATTAAGTCTCACTGTTGCTAATCCAACTGTAAATGACCTTAAGAGATTTGCAATATTTCCAAAGGGTTCTGAGGCGACAGGCGGATACTTTACCCCTGATTTCAATACATTCTTTATCAATGTTCAGCATCCATCAAGCGGTAACGGCGCACCGTTCAACGTTTCAACAACGGTTGCTGTAAACGGCTTTCCTGCAGCTCTGACCGGTACAGAAGGCCAGGGAAATATAACGCCGGATAAATACTCACTCAGCCAGAATTATCCCAACCCGTTCAATCCTTCAACTACCATAAAATTTTCTGTTCCCAAAGATGGTATTGTTGCAGTCAAAGTATATGATGTAAAGGGTCAGCTGGTTAAAACACTTGTTGACCAGCGCATTATTGTCGGAAATTATTCGGTTGATTTCAATGCGTCAGATCTTTCAAGCGGCATTTATTTTTATTCACTCGAAACACCTGAATTCAAAGAAACAAAAAAAATGATCCTTGTAAAATAATGGCAGAACTTTCTTCATGCAGTTAACTGTTAATTGAATAAGGCGGGTTTGTTTGCCCGCCTTAATTTATAGGATATTACATTATTTTGTCACAACCAGCAGTTTTATTGTTCTAACATAACAAAGGGTTTTATAACAGATACTTAACAGAATCATAATATTATACTTATTAATTTTAACAAAATTTGTATTTGAAAGTATTAAAAATATTTAATATCTTAAATTAATGCAAAACATATTATCGCTTCTAAAAGCCCCTCAACACGGTTTTCAGTATAACGGAATAATTAAGTTTTTTAGCTTATTTAAATACGAGATCATTAAAATACTGGTCTTTTTATTATTATTCTTTGCTTCGCTGTATTATGTTAATGCTGAAAGCAAAGATTATTACGGAAGCAAAACCCCGCCTTCGGAAAAATTCTGAGATTTTATAAATATCTGATCACCCTGAACTCGTATTTTAGAGTCAGCCTTTATATTTCCTGATTTGATAATTTTCCCTCATAATATTCCTATTTCTCCGATAAAACCGCAAATTTTCCGTCAATTTTTTCAAATTGTATTTCAATACTATCTTTCGTAATTTTCCCTTAAATAATACTCAAATTATGCCAAAAATCAAAAATTTATTAAGTTTAGCGTTTCTGTTATTAATTATTTCATCACTTACAGGATGCGGATATAATTCGCTAGTTGAGCAGGATGAAAAAGTAAACCAGGCATGGGCACAGGTGGAAAACCAATACCAGCGCCGTGCTGATCTCATACCAAATCTTGTAAAAACAGTTCAGGGTTATGCTGATTTTGAAAAAGGTGTGTTAACCGAAGTGACCGAAATGCGCTCCAGGGTTGGACAGATAAAGCTTTCAACAGATGACCTTGCAGATGAAGAAAAATTCAAACAGTTCCAGGATGCACAAGATAAGCTCTCAGGTGCGCTTTCAAGGCTTCTTGTAGTTGCTGAAAACTACCCGCAGCTTAAAGCCAATGAAAATTTCCTCCAGCTGCAGTCACAGCTTGAAGGAACAGAAAACCGGATTGCTGTTGAAAGAAAAAAATTCAACGAAGCGGTCCAGGAGTATAATACATCTGTTCGCAGGTTCCCCACTGTAATAACGGCAAAAATAATGGGCTTTAAGGAAAAGCAGTATTTCAAATCAGCCCCCGGTACCGATAAAGCACCTGATGTTAATTTTGATTTCGATAAGAAGAAAGACGGCAAGTAAGCTGTTAATAAGAAATCCAACGTGATATACATTAAGTATTAAAAAATTTTAGATACTTTCTTCTTCTTCAAAAGTGAGAAGTTGAGGGTTAGGTTAAAGTAAGGAAAACAATATATGCAGGCAGTTGTGATGGCAGGCGGATTCGGCACAAGGCTAAGACCGCTAACGGCAAATATTCCAAAACCAATGACACCGCTATTGAACAAGCCGATCATTGAGCACATCATAGAACTCTTAAAAAAACATGAGATCACAGATATTATAATGATACTCTATCACCAGGCAGAAATAATCCGCGATTATTTTAAGGACGGCAAAAAGTTCGGGGTTAAGATACAGTACGTTAAGCCTGATGCTGATTACGGTACAGCAGGGGCAGTCTACTGCGGGTATGAGCTGATCAATGACCGTTTCATAATCATAAGCGGTGATGTTGTTACCGATTTTGACCTCTCACAGGCAGTTAAATTTCATGAAAGAAGAAAATCTGTTTCAACACTGGTACTTACACGTGCAAAAAATCCTCTCCAGTTTGGTATCGTACTTACCGATAAAGACGGAAAGATAACAAAGTTCTTTGAAAAACCCACATGGAGCGAAGTATTCAGTGATACGATCAATACAGGAATATATGTGCTTGAAAAAGATACATTGGGTCTTGTACCAAAAGCACGCGGCAGCAAAGCTGATTGTGATTTTTCCAAGGACCTGTTCCCCTACCTGCTTCGCCATAAAATGCCTTTATATGGTGCAACGCTTAACGGTTACTGGCGCGATGTCGGTTCGCTTGATGATTACATTAAAACCAATCTTGAAGCTTTAAAGGGAAAGATAGATCTCCCTTTAGCAAAAGGTTTAGTTAAGAACGGTAATATTATTGCTAAAAACTCTAAAATTGCCCGCAATGCAAAGATTATTAATTCGGTAATTGGTTCAAAATGTTATATTGCACCGGGCGCGGTAGTTAAAGATTCCATTTTATGGAACAATTCTGTCATTGAGGAAAATTCACGCTTAACGCATGACGTGGTTTGCAATAATGTTAAGGTTAAGCCTAATTGCCGCATTAATGATAATGTATTTATAGGCAGTGATGTTGTTGTAGGCAGCAATGTTACTATCAGAAGCGATGTTAAGATATGGCCGCAGAAAACTGTGGATAGTAACTCAGTTGTAACAAAAAATCTTATATGGGAAGAAAGATGGAAAGATACATTATTCACTGATTCGCGCATAACGGGACTTTCGAATATTGAAATTACCCCTGATTTCAGCGCAAAGCTTGGAATGGCGTACGGTGTATTTGCCGGGCTTGAATCAAAAATACTTATCTCACGTGATATTGATAATGTATCTCTCATGATAAAGGGTTCAATTACCAGCGGACTTCTTTCAAGCGGGGTTACTGTGCTTGACTACCAGACGACACCCATCCCTATTTTAAGACAGGAGCTTGGCAAAGGAAAAGCATCGGGGGGTATTTTTGTAAGAAAATCTCCTTTTGATTCTTCAAGATGTGATATCATTTTCTTTGATTCAAACGGAAAGGATCTTTCTTCCGCAAAAATAAAATCAATTGAGCGTTTGGTAATATCCAATGATGCACGCCCGATACCTTTTGATAAAATAGGCTCTATTAATTATGCTGAAAGAACTTACGAAAGTTATAAGGAAAGATTTATTTCTTTGCTTGATAAAGAAATTATAAACCGCAGGAAATTCAAGATAGCAATAAACTTTTCACACGGTATTACTTCAACAATCCTGCCTAATATACTGGGTGATTTTAACATAGAGCTTGTTACACTTGATTCTCATCTTGATTCTGCAAAACAATCACGCTCACCCGAAGAGTTCAAGACTGCTCTTCAGCAGCTTTCCTATATTGTCACATCATTAAAATATGATGCGGGCTTTTTAATTGATGCAGGCGGCGAAAAGATCTATTTAGTTGATGATACCGGAAAAATACTCAGTTATGACCGCTTCCTTAGCCTGGTTGTATATATGTACTTAAGCCTATATCCTAAAACCAAAAAAATAGCTGTGCCAATACAGGCATCCGGTGAAATTGATATAGTTGCAAAGAAATACTTTACGGATATTATGCGCGTTAAGGATTCGCATTTTGCAATTATGAATGCTACTGCCGATCCGGATGTTGAGCTTGCCGGCGGAACTAAAGGCGGGGTCATTTTCCCGGAATTTTCCTTTGCAACAGACGGAATGTTCTCTATAATGAAAATACTCGAGCTTGCTGCACGTTCGCACCGTTCACTAAGCTTAACCGAAAAGAAAACACCGCTTCTACATATGGCAAAGAATAATGTTTTCTGCACTCTTGACCAGAAGGGCAAGATAATGCGTAAGCTTGTTGAAGATTCTGAAGGATTAAAGCGCCAGATGATAGACGGAATAAAGATATTCTTTGATGAATTCACATGGGTGTTATGTATACCAGATAGCGAGCGTGAGATCTTTCACGTAAATGCAGAAGCAAAAACACATAAACGTGCCGACCAGCTTGTAAGGGAATATTCCCAGAAAATCAGGAAGTATCACGATAACCTCTAATTGCTAAAAACCTCTATAAATAGTTTTCGCACTAAAAGAACTATTGATGCTGATATCTCTGCAGCAAAAAGAGAGCGTTCATCAATTCTTTACAGCGAAAATCTGTTTAAGGAAAATCTTGTACTCAGCCTAAAGGCAAGGGTTCTGGCTTTCGGTATCTTTTTGTATTATTTTATAGAAAATGGTACAATGGGGCTTGTACCGCAAAAGTATTATCTTGTATACAGGAGCATTCGTATTTCCGAGCTTTTGCTATACAGTATGGTCATCTATTCTTTATTTTACTGGAAGGAATACAGAACCCTTTTCAAAAGCAAACCTTTTATGATAGCAAAAATTTTCCTGCTATATTTAATATTTGAATTTGGCGTAAGTTACCTTAGGTATGATTTTAATCCAATTGAATATTTTTTCAGACTCAAAGGTGTTTGGTCTTCGTTCCTTATTTTTCCGTATATGTTATTGATCAGCCGAAAAGGTTTTCCCTTTCTGATAAAATTGATATTCCCTGTTTCTATAATTTCTAACCTTTTATATATATTAACTGCATTAACAGGTGTTCCGTTTCTGCCTGATGTATCAATAATAATGCAGCAGCTTCCAGGTGATATCCAGGTTTTTCGTGTTTTTGGTGGTACCTTTTATGGGGAGATGTATTTCCTTGGCATAGTTTATTTCTGGATCACAAAAAGGTTCCGTTTTTGGCAAATGGGGCTGGTTGCTTTATTCCTTATTCCCCATATTCTTGCTTTCGGCAGGCTGGCGTGGGTGGGTTTTGCCTTTACTGTTCTCGTAATGATTGTACTTAATTCCATGAATAAGCGGAATTATAAAATTTTGTTAAGACAGGCTGTACTTCTTATTATCATGATGATAAGTATTACTTATTTATTTATTAAATTCATACCTGAATCTGATTTTTATGTTGATGCATTAAGCTCAAGGATTTTCCAGGGACAGGATGATGTTAAGCATGATGAAGGAACATACGGAACCAGGGTGAATTTACAAAACAGCTCACTGGTTTATCTATGGATGCACAGCGATATATTTCTTGGTGTAGGCTTTCATCCAATGTGGGTCATTGGACCTGATTCCCGGGAAGAAGCATTGATTTACGGAGCCTTCAGCGATGTAAGCTGGCCTTCTGTTCTGGCTGCTTATGGGCTGATCGGTTTATTGATTACCATAATCATTCAATTTTACTATATGTTTCTCTCGTTCAAAATTATCCGGAGTTCTCCGGTCACAAATTTATATACATTTTTTATTGTTTTACTTTTTACAAAACTGATCTTTGATAGTACCGTTGGATTCTCATTTATTTTTGTAACAACTGGCTTATATGGGTTTTTTGGTATTTTGAACATTTATATTCCAATAATGATTTACGTTTATGAAGACTATAAAAAAAGAGGAATACTGGTTTGAATAATTTAATTACAATATATTGTTAGTCCGAAATACTAATAGAGTTAAATTGAATAATGGCAAAAAGTTTTCAAGAAATGTTAACTATGGTCAGATTCTTGATGATATAGATTATGTTGCTCCCAATGCAAAGCTGCTAGCTTGGGGAATATTCCTCATAATCTTTATTGAAAACGGGACGCTTGGTTTGATCCCTAAACAATTTTATTATGTATACCGCAACATGCGCATTTCAGATTTTTTGATTTATGCGTTAACGATATATGCATTTTATAACGCGAAAGAGTTTCCAAAATTATTTCATAGTAAGGCTCTCCTGCTTCCTAAGTTATTGTTGATATATTTCTTATTTCAGTTCATAATCAGTTCAATAAAATATGAGTATAATGTAATAGAGTTTTTTTTCAGATTAAAGAATTTGTGGATGAGTTTCCTGGTATTCCCTTATCTTCTTTTGATTAAACGAAGAGGTCTTGGATATCTTATAAAGATTATTCTTCCGGTAGCCATAGTGTCTAATCTTTTATATATTTTCAGTTCTATAACTGGTATTGCTTTTCTGCCGGATATTGGAATTTCTGAGCAAAATCTTCCGGGGGGTCTAAAGGTATATCGTGTTTTTGGCGGTACTTTTTATGGTGAGTTGTTTTTTATGGGCTTTATATATCAATGGATCACAAAACGTTTCAAAATATACCAATTATTCTTAGCAATTCTTTTTATTATTCCGCATGTTCTGGCTTTTGGCAGGGCAGCATGGATATATCTTACTTTAACTATTATAACAATATTGATTTGGTATGCTGTAAAAAAGAAAGAATTCCGTTTGGCTTTCAAACAAATTGCTGTATTAACGATTCTGATAGCCGGAATCGTTTACGCTTTCACACAGTTTATACCTCAATCAGATTATTTAATAGATGCTATTGGTGCCAGAATAGAACAGGGTCAGGATGATTATAAATATAAGGAAGGAACATATGGAACACGAATTGCTAATATTACTGCGTTATTAAATCTATGGCAAAACGGTAATTTTTTTACAGGTATTGGAATGCATCCATTATGGGTACTTAAGCCCGAAACTGTGGAAGAAAGCATTATTGCGTGGGGCTTTTCTGATGTTGGCTGGGCTTCTGTACTTACAGCATATGGATTGGTAGGCTTTATTTTGGCAGCAATTTTCCAGATATATTATTTTATCATATCACTTAAAGTTTTAAAGCGATCAGATCATAGTGATCTTTTAATATTTTTTATACTTGTATTTTTATCAAAATTATTTTTTGACTCGGTTATCAACTATTCCTATTCCGGATTAACCGTTGGTTTAATGGGATTTTATTCTGTAGCATTTTATATTGCGGTTATCACCTATAAGTATGAAAATATTGATGAAGAATACAACCTTACACGAAAAACCGAAGATCAATGAACCAATATTAAATCTTTGTTTTTTATGCAAAATGTATTTAATACAATTTATAAAAAATTATAAGATTGTACTTTTTTAGTAGCTATAATTATATTGGTTAATTTATGTAGTTCCGGGATTTTCTTTGGGTGGATGTTTGATATTGTATACTAACAATATTAAAGTAAGCAATATAAAAGGTTTAACAGCAATACTGAATCTCCAGTTATCGCCATATTGAACAAGAGCCTGAATTATAGAAAGTATAAAAACAGTACTTGTTAAATAGTAAATAGTCAATTTCCCTTTTGTATTTCTTAATTTTCTTAAAAAGAAGAATAATATACTGCCTGAGATGAACAGTATATTTAATACAAACCATAGATAAAGTTCCAATTTTATCCCATATCCAAGAGGTATTTGAAAAATCTTAAATCTAATTTTATTCAGATCCCAATATTCAATAAAGTTTGGGAAAAGCCAGAAATCAAAAAATGCCCTAATTACACTTTTAATATATAACTGCGGTTGATGTAAAAACAACCATAATGATACTGCGGTTAATTCTTTCGAGATACGGGCAATACTGTAACCCTTGTTTTTTTGTATTTCAGGGTACACTAAATATATGGTAGTAGTCTGTTCGCCAGTTTCTAAAATTTTTATCTTCCTGTACTTCAGGTACAATTCTTTAAGTTCAGAGTATTCTTCCGGCGCATACTCTATAAAAGCTCCGCTGTGCTCTATCAAATGAAATCCTGTTAAGGTTGTTAAACCGAAATAATCTGTTTTAATTTTATTGAATATACTCCAGCCGCCTGCCAAGATTAGAAAGGGTATTATGTAAAATAATAACTTTTTGAATAAATTCCCTTTTTGCTCTTTATGTTTATAAAAATCATATATTAAAAATATTAACAAAAGCGGAAAAATATACACAAAAGTAGGCCGTGTTAAAGCGGCAAGGGATACTGTCAAAGAAAGTATCAAATAATCAGTAATTCTGTTTACTGTATTAGTAGGGGTTTTTTCAGTTATCTTTTGGAAATAATGTACAGAAAGCAGAAGAAAGAAGATGCAAATTGTTTCCGTTAGTATATTTGATTCAAAGAAAAGTAAAATCAGACTGAAATTATAACATAACCCAGACCAAAATGAATAATTTTGATCCTTCGTTGCTTTGAATATAATAAAATATATTAGCAGCGAATTTGCCACACCAACTATCAATTGTATAATCCATATAATTTTCCATTTTATAAAGCCAAGAATGAGAAATATAGGATATACAGGGGTGCGTGCTCCGTCATATTCACTGAAGTTTAAAGTTGATATTTCTTTGGCAAGCTTTTCGTACCAGCCGGTATCGGGATAAACATTTGGAGCATAGATACAAAACAGTATAATTCTGATAAAGAGTGCAGAGAACAACAGCAAATATAATTTATTTATATTGCTAATATTTATTTTTTTGAACTTCAAACTACTGCCTCAATAAATGAAAACCATCATTTAATACGTGGTCAAATAATCTACAGTTTAGAGCATATTTTCGCATATGCTAAAGTGTTTTATCTAGCTATTTTCAGGATTGCATATGGCTGCAAACAATCTCTGGAAACCGCTCTGAAAAACACATCGGGAACACTACAATTCAATGAAGACTGTATGACCTCTCTCCTGAAAATTTTTAAAGGGAATGGTGAATTAAGTGAAGCACCGCTCTCGTTTATAGGTTCTAATGTAATAAAAACACCATAATCGCCGTTATTTAAATTATTAAATACCGCACATCCTGAAGCATATTCCTGACCCGGTACATTATTGAACGGATCAACAGGATTTGATCCTGGACATGACCCCGGTCCGTCACTATCAGCCTGGGTAAATCTTGTAAATCTTCCCAGTGAATGAAATGTCTGTGTAGAATTTTGTACAACCCACGCCTCATAGGTCCAGCCTAATGAAGAAGGTATATCCAACCCGGGTGTAAAGCTCGAATTACCTGAAGCATCAGCAAACCATAAACCTTTTAGACAGTCTGCGTTTGCAGTTGTAGGTGATTGAAGTACGTAATATCCGGATGCACAATTATTTGGTGCTGTAGTCGGACAGTTATTATCATCGCCTATAAGTACTGTTCCCATAGCGTCAAAAGCTTCTGAACCTGACATTTTCAAAGAACCATAAATACTGTCACGTACAAGTGTTAGAGGACCGCTCAGTAATCTTAAGGGACCGGGTGCAAAAGCTGTACTCTTTTCAATTGTTATCAGGGCATGTGCGCTTTGTGTAAGTCTATTCGTATCGCCGGTAAATTTCAGTGTAACAGGTGACCCGCTTAAATCAACCAGTGTCCCGAATGGACTTATATTAAATTCACCAGCGCTGAACCATTCACGCTGGCTTGCTGTATCCAGTGCAATCCATAGCTGATACCAGCCATCAATATTCTGATCAAGAGTTTTTAAATTAGTTTGTTTTAAAGTTATTTGTCCGGTTGGTAATGGAACTGGAATTGTACCAGAATCATCGCAACCGTAATATAAAGCGCTACCTGTTATAACCAAAACCGCTAAAATATAAGATATTATTTTCATTGCATTTTTATTATTTCTTAATATAAATCTATAAACCATTGTTGTTATCTGCAAGTCTTTTTTAATACCCCTTAAACGTGAGTTTTTTGGTAAATATCAAATGATTTACTGTATATTTTTATTATGTTCTTATATAATTTTGCTTCCTGAAACTAAATAATTATATTTTTAATAATGTTTTATTGAACAAAATATATAGTTGTAATCTATAAAACAATTGATTAATATTGTATATTATTTTCGCGTTATCACAATGTTTTTATTTAATTTAAATAATAAAAGGTAATATCAACAGTACTTCCACGTTTCCGGCCGCTGCAATAGTAATGTTTAATAACGGAGCCTTTGGAGGTGCCGCAAAAAGATATACTTTGCTTTATCGGGAGCTCCTTACCAAATACCCGCAGAGTGTTTACCTTATTGTTAACAACCATTTGTATGAACAGATCTTATCAATTTTTCCTGAGATAATTAAAGAAAATATTTTTGTTTTAGATCCTGTAAAAAACTCCCCCGCTTCAGAAAAAAGAACTGATACTACATATTATTCAGACCATTCCCCTGACCCTATTCAGATCGACAGGCAAACATCACTTCTAAGAAAGATTTTCTGGTATTACAAAAATTATTATATACAAAAGAAAATATTTAAAAAAATTGATGACATACGCCTTAAATATAATGTAAAGGTTTTTGCCGGTGTTTTTTCGGGCGGCTTGCCTTTAGTATTTTATTTAAAGAACAAAAGCAGAAAAGCATCGGTCATATTTGCCAATATGGATAGTTGGTTCTCGGAAGTTCATGCAGATATGAAAAAATTATGGTACCGTAAATATTATTCATTCAATTATCTGATGGAAAATGCTGACTACACTGATTTTCTTAGCCCGTTCATTCTTAGTGGTGTTAAGAAAAGGAATGTAAAGATAAATGAAAGTTCAACTTCGGTAGCACCATGTTCATTTGCTGATTATTCAAAATGTACACCCGGTGATAAATCAAAAATGGAAATAGTATTTTCTGCAAGGCTTGAGCCGGATAAAAATCCAATGATGTACCTTGAAGCTGTAAAGATACTGCATAAAAAATATCCTGAAATAAAATTCCATTTGCTGGGTGAAGGCTCTTTAGTATTTGAAATTGAAAATTATTTAAATGAAAACTATCTTAATGAAGCTGTAAATTTCAGGTTTCATAAAAATCCCCCTGAGATCTTTGCCCGTACAAGTATAATTATTTCACTTCAAACCGGCACAAATTATCCTTCTCAAAGCTTGCTCGAGGCAATGGCCTGCGGAAATGCAGTAATAGCAAGCAATACAGGTGATACTTCTTTATTTATAAATGATAAGAACGGCATATTGATACCTCTTGATACAAATGCACTTACCGGTGCCATAGAAAAATTGATAAACAACCGAGGTCAATTAAGAGAAATGGGAAACTATGCCCCAAAATTTGTGCTTACAAACCATACTGCAGAAAAATACTGCGAATACTTTGAAGCTCTGGTAAAAAAAGCTTATGATAAAAATTTCAGCTGAGTAAAATTCATTACCGCTTTGTGTTTCTGGTGTCAGTAATTATCTTGCTGAAATTTTAAAAATATGATAACTTGCATTAAAATTAGCTAATATTATAATATGAAAAAGCTTTTTTCAGGAAAAAAGATTTTAGTTACAGGCGGTACGGGGTCTTTTGGACACCAGATCGTCAACAGATTAATGAATGAAAACCCTGATGAAATAAGGATAATAAGCCGGGATGAGAAAAAGCAATATGATATGCAGTTTGAATTCAGCGGAAATAATAAGCTGCGCTTTATTATTGGTGATGTAAGAAACATTGGGTCACTTATTAATGCTATGCGGGGTATTGATATCGTTTTCCATGCAGCAGCTTTAAAACAGGTTCCTTCATGTGAATATAACCCGTATGAAGCTGTCAAAACCAATATTGAAGGTGCCCAAAACGTAATAGATGCTGCCTTATTCAATAATGTAGAAAAAGTTATTGCTATCAGCACCGATAAGGCTGCTGAACCGGTCAATGTAATGGGTATGTCCAAAGCAATTCAGGAAAGGCTCATTACATCTGCAAACGTACACCGTGACGGGAAGAGAACAATTTTTGCATGTGTAAGATACGGTAATGTATTGGGATCGAGGGGCTCTGTAATTCCCGTACTAAGGAACCAAATTGATAATGACCAGGATCTTACAATTACCGACAGGAACATGACGAGGTTTATTTTAACGCTTGATAACGCTATTGACCTGGTATTCAAAAGTGTTGAGTATTCCGTTGGCGGTGAAATATTTATTCTAAAGATACCTGCACATACCGTTGTTGATCTTGCCGAAGTTATGCTTGAAGCCTCGAAGAAAAAACTTAAGTTAAAGGAAACAGGTATAAGGCCGGGCGAAAAGATCCATGAAACACTTGTCACCCCGACTGAATCTATAAGAACTATTGAAAAAGAGAATCTGTATATTATCCTTCCGCAGGTAGAAATTATGGAAATAGAACAAAAATACAAAAACTACAAAAATGAAAACCTCTTCCGTTTTTCTTCTGATACCGCTGAAAAATTAACAAAGCTTCATCTTAAAGAAATGCTGAAAAAAGAAAAATGGATCTGAATCTGTTAAATTCTGAAATGCTGAAAATATGAATCGTATTTTAATACTTGGTGCAAACGGGATGCTTGGTTATGCTGCAGGTATGTATTTTCAGCGTAGTGGGTATGAAGTTAATGCGCTTGCCAGGAATGATTTTGACGCTCTCACCTCTGATATTACCCTGTTAAATGATCATGTAAAAAACTCGGATCTGGTTATAAACTGCATTGGTGTTATTAAACAGGTGATAGATAACTATACTCCATACCAAACCGTTTTTATTAACGGGGTCTTCCCCAGAAATCTTGCTAAATTGTGCAAAGCCTCAGGTACCCCGATGATACATATTACTACCGATTGTGTTTTTTCCGGTTCAAAGGGTAACTATAATGAAAATGATTATTTTGACGCGAAAGATCTTTATGGTATTTCCAAAATTTCAGGCGAAACCTGTGACTGTATGAACTTAAGAACTTCCATAATCGGTCCGGAAAAAAACACATCCCGCTCATTGCTTGGCTGGGCATTCTCACAAAAAGATAAAACCATCAATGGCTTCACCAATCATATATGGAACGGTGTAACAACACTTCAGCTGGCTATTATAATAGAGCAAATAATGAATAGCGGTTTATATCAAACCGGTTTATTCCATATACACTCACCTGATTCCAGATCAAAATACGAACTCCTGAAAATGATAAGTGATGTTTTCATTCTTAACATAGATGTAAAAGCTGTCCAAAACAATGAGTTTTGTGACAGGTCACTAAGCTCAATATATCCCTTAAGCAGTAATTTATCAAATACCGGCATCTATAACCAGCTTATCGAATTAAAAAGTTTTTTCAATTTATAGCCTTTTGAGTATTTTAGGAATAATTACGGTTGTAACCAATGAAAAACAAAACCTTGAAGAATTTTATTCTTCGCTAAAGGAACAGATATTCAAAGACTTTACATTATATTTCGTTGATAATAATTCTTCTGATGGTTCCGTTGAATATTTTAAAGAACTGAACAAAAATAATGATATCAAAGTAAACTATATTCAGCTTAATTATAATTCAGGATTTTCCGGAGGATGTAATACCGGTGCTGAAAAAGCTATAAGTGATGGCTGCAGATATCTGTTCTTTTCAAATAACGATCTGGTTTATGACCCCGGGGCTATGAGTGAGCTCATTAAGCTTTTTGAAGCAGATAAAAACCTCGCATGTGCGGGTCCTCTGCTTTTTAAACATAAAGAAAAATCACCTGAGGAGATACAGGAATTTGGCGGTAAGATAAATTTTAAAAAAGGCAGGTTAATAAAATACTTAACAAATCAAAATTACAATAATATTACAGTTCCCGATACTATGGATTCTGATTTTGTTGGCGGAGGTATATGTTTTATAAAGTCTGATATTTTCTGCAATATAGGAATGTTCGAAAATTCATACTTTGCTTATTTTGATGAGATAGATCTTTCTTACAGGCTGAAAGTACTGAATAACTATAAGATCGCAATCACCTCGAAAGCTAAAATGTGGCATAACCACAAATGGAGCGCCAAAAATAAGAACGGGTATTATTTTGAATATTATTTAAGCCAGCGTAATAAAATTTTGTACTTCAGAAAATATAAGCTGTATGCTTCGTTATTTCTGTCTGTTGCAGAAGATCTCATAAAATTCCCGTGGCGAGCTTTGTGGTTCATAAAAGTTTGCGGTCTTAAGCTTCCCCTTTATTATTTAAAAGGCATGCTGGATGGTTTGCTTAATAAAAAAGGAAAACCCCCTCTTGGATTTGTTAAGTAGAACAATTTTTATTAATTTTATTCCGAATAATTTTTATTGAATAACACCAGGCAGCCATTTTTATTTCCTAAAGTGTTAACAAGCAGTAATTTTTCGCTTAAAAACGAAAAATTGAGCTTAACACAAACAGGTATTTTTGCATCTGTAATTGTTATTTTTATTGCCCTAAAAATATATCTTATCCAACTTAACTCTATCGGTTCCGGGGCATCAGCCCTTGGCGTGTGGGATGCATTTAAATGGTCACAAAGACCCTTCTTCGTAATGCCGGATTCCGGATTTCCTTTGTGGTATTATTTCATGGGTCCGCTTTTAAAGATCACCGGAGAAGTATACTTAACTTCTGCATATGCAATGATAGCATTAATGATAATTGCATGTATTTATATTTTCAAATTAACTTTCATTCTTACTGATTTTAAAACTGCACTGCTTGCATTTATAATTTCAACTTTAAACCCTGTAACTTTCAGGCTGAATTTTGAACCCGGCCCTCAGC
>CAZOAP010000039.1:0-17478 GCA_964577645.1 uncultured Ignavibacteriales bacterium | reverse complement strand
AGCAGAGGTGTTGTTGTATCTCTTAACTTTATTCCTTCACTTGGCTTTGAAGAAGATAATATATTATTGAGTATTGGTGCAGGTGGTGGATTATATGTTGGTGAAGGAGGAATGACTTTAAGATTTTTAACAGGTTTTAAGGCAGGTTATTTTTTCAGTAAAAAATATGCTGCTTCAATAGAGATAAAAAGTCCATTGCACTATGATACAGCTGCTGAGTTTTTGTTTTCAGCGGGAGTTATGTTTGTTTTGTAGATTTCATATTAGTTGTTGGTGAAAACACCAACGACGGCGCGGAAATAATCAAAATATTTATCTGTAAAACATCAATAATAACAATAAAAATACTCTTAAATGAGTGAACCTTCCCTAAACCGGGATTTTCTTTATTTCTATTTTTGATTAAGAATGTTATTTTATAAAAATTATCCAATAATTATGAGACTAACTTTACTAATATATTTCATAGCCATCTCAAACATCATTACTTTTAGTCAAATTCAAAAAGAATGGGGAAGAAATCTCCCCGGCTTGAGCATCAATAATAAGGGTAATTCTATTTGTACAGATAACAACAATAATGTTTATGTTACAGGAGTAATTAATCAGGTAATTGCAATTGCAAAATATGATGCTGCCGGGAATCTATTGTGGTCTAAAATTTACGATAACGGACTGGAAGAGAAGGCTGATAAGATAATATTAGATTTGAACGGTAATATTTTTCTGGCAGGGAGTAAATATAATAACGGCACAAGAGATATCTTATTATATAAACTTTCAGTTAATGGTGACTCACTTTGGGTAAAATATTATAATTCACCTGATAACTCAGGTGAATATTCATGCGATATGATAATTGATAACAATAATAACATTTACCTTTCAGGTGTATCACTATCATCAAACTCCTATTTTATAACATTGAAATATGATAACAATGGAAATATTTTGTGGAGTAAAACATATCCAATGAATGATTTAAATTATACAACACCAAACAGTATTTTAAAAGACAATAGTACCAATATATATATTGTTGGACGCACTCATCCGGTATCTACACTATGGACTACAACTATAGTGAAATACAGCAGTAACGGTGATCAAATATGGGCAAAAAATGTGGATTCTTTGGATATTGATAAATATTCATCCTCACTGGATTTAAACAATAATATTTATATTTCTGGAATTAATCAAAATTATCACTGCAGAACTGTAAAAATTTCTCAGGATGGTAATATAATCTGGTCCAGAACTTTTGCAGGTGATTTTGGTTATGTTCATAATACTGTAAGTTCCAATAATATAATATATGTATCCGGAACTGCTACTGTCATGCCGCAATATGATATTATAAATTTATGTTATAATCAAAATGGGGTGTTACAATGGACAGATACTGTAAATACAGCTTCATATGAGGAACCTTATAAAATGTTAACAGATAACTCAAATAATTGCTATATATTGTCAAACATTTATTATTCTAGTATAGGATTATTAAAATACAGTCCCTCAGGCCAATTATTAACTGAATACACGGATTCCAATGTGGCAGGGAAGGGAAAGGATTTTTGCATAAGAAATAATAATATTTTTATAACCGGATCCAGAGATAACAACATAGGTTATTTTTATACAGCAAAATATTCTCAAGTAATAGGCATACAACCTATTTCTACAGAAATCCCAAAGTCTTTTACATTAAGCCAGAATTATCCCAATCCGTTCAATCCTGTAACAAAGATAAAGTTCAGCTTGCCGCAATCAGGGAATGTGAGATTAACCGTTTATGACGCTTTGGGTAAAGAGATAAAAGTCCTTGTAAGTGAAAATCTAAAGGCGGGGATATATGAAACTGACTTCGATGCTACAGAGACTCCAAGCGGTATATATTTTTACAGGATTGAATTTACAGACCCTTCGACTTCGCTCAGGGTGACAGAGACGAAGAAAATGGTAGTGATAAAATAGTTTTTTGCGAGCGAGGCGCTACGCCTTCAGGAAGCAATCTCATAAATTCAGAGATTGCTTCGTCACTTCGTTCCTCGCAAAAGTATTTCATAGGTTGGGAATATCTTTTACATTCCTAAAAATCTCATAATTCCTTATTTTTGTGAAACCAAAGTTAATTAATTATTCAAAAATGAAAAATATTAAATATTTATTACCAATTCTGTTTTTATTTATCAGTTTACCTGTATTTGCACAAATGGATGACGGCAAAAAAGACGGT
Source organism: uncultured Ignavibacteriales bacterium (assembly GCA_964577645.1). Classification (GTDB taxonomy): domain Bacteria; phylum Bacteroidota; class Ignavibacteria; order Tepidaquicellales; family OLB5; genus OLB5. Next base: position 15,236 of record CAZOAP010000039.1, on the reverse strand, counting down.
GAAAAGCCTGAACCAAAAGAACTCGCTGACGGTACTTTGTATGGTACTGATATTACAGCAGGTGCAACTATACTCACAGTTGCTGATGTACTTCAGGATACAGCCGCTTTCACAGGTAAAACAGTTGTTGTAAAAGGTATTATGTCAGAAATTTGCCGTGAAGCAGGATGCTGGACAGTAATAAGCGACGGAACGGGATATATAAGAGCTATGACGCTGCATAAATTCGTTATGCCTAAGGATATGGACCTGGCAGGTAAAGTCGCTGTAGTAGAAGGAGTATTTGCAGTTAAAGAGCTTACAGAAGAACAAGCAAGGCATTTTGCTGAGGAATCAGGCAAAGATCCCAAAACAATAAACGGACCGCAGAAGATGTTCAGGATAACGGCTACGGGGATAAAGATTTTGAAATAGGCATGAATATTAGAAGATATAATAAAGTTTACTAAATCTTGTACTACAATGTTTTTTAAAATATTTATGTCTGGATACCCGCTTTCGCCTTAGCAACAAGGCAAGCGGGTATGACAAACGAAGGGGCTATTGAGCCCCTTTGTTTTACCTATATGTCATGCTGAACTTTTTTCAGATCTTCCTTGTCGTTCAAAAATGGCATTTCTTTTACGTAGTATGGATAACCGCATACATCCTAGAAAGATACAAGCGGGTATGACAAATTATTATTTATCTTTCTTAACCGGTAATCTGCCTTTTAAGTCAGCAGGTTTTACCGGACCCTTTTCACCAATTATTTTACGTGCTTCATCAAGCTGACCCCAGACATTCCACAGCAATACACCTTTAACTCTTCCATCTTTCAAATAAAAAATAACACCTTCCTTAAATTTTTCCTTCCAATCTGCAAAAGTTTCAAGCTTGGAATCAAGCTCACCAACAGCTTCATAACCAAGCTCAAACATATCATAATAAAAGAACGGAAGGTAATGGTATGGCTTATCATCCCCTGCCATAACACGTCCTGCATGCTTGCCCATTTTATTTGCGTTATCTTCGTGTTCAACTCTTATCCTTTTATCAAGCAGCGGGTTATAGAAATTTGCCGCATCCCCAGCTGCATATATTCCCTCTTTATTTGTCATTAACATATCACCCGTCACAATACCGTTATCTACTTTTATGCCTGAGGCCTCAGCAAGTTTTGTATCCGGCTTAATACCTATACCGCCAACAATCACATCAGCAGTAAGTTTACTTCCCTTTTCAGTAGATATTTCATATTTCCCGCTCTTACTATCAATTCCGCTGACACTTTCACCATACATTACTGTTACACCTTTATCTTTGTAATAATTTGTCACGTATTCGGCAAGCTCACCGGGGAAAATCCTTTCACACAGGTACTTACCCGGGAATATAATGGTAACTTTCTTACCGTTCATTGCAAGTGCAGCAGCAATTTCTGAGCCGATGAATCCACCGCCAATGACCGTAAAATTTTCTTTTGATTCAGTAAGCTGCCTGAGCTTTTTATAATCCTTGTAGGTTCTGTAGTATATAATATCATCTCCGCCAAAAGGTAATTTGATAACGTTACCGCCTGTTGCAAGAAGCAGCTTATCATATGTTATCTTTTCACCTGTTTCAAGTGTAACTGATCTATCATCGTTAATAGCAGTCACTTTTGAATTCAGCATTATATCAGCATTCTGTTCAGCGGTCTTTCGCCAGATCTTTTCTTCAGGGGTATTTTTCCACAAGCCTTTTGTTAATGGCGGCCTTGAATACGGCGGATCGCCTTCTGTGCTTATCATTCCGATTGAGCCTTCTGCATCAAGCTCACGGATGCCTTTTGCTGCTGAATCACCTGTCATACCGCCGCCTATAATGAGATATTTATAATGCTTCATAGTTTTATTGATTTAATTATGCGATTTAGTGTTATAACAATATAACATTGTTCAGGTTATAAAGGTTTGGCATGTATTACAAGTATAAAAAAAGGAACGCTGATATGGCGTTCCTTTAAAGAATTGTTGATTCATCAACACAGTTGATGCACTCCAAAAAATAGATTATTTAGCGAAAGTGAATTTTACTGTTTTGGTCTCTGTACCGCGGATAAATGTTACTTCGGAATCCTCACCCGGCTTGAACTTGCTTAGGGCATCTGTGTAATCATATATATTTTTTATATCATACTGCCCGAGCTTTGTGATAACATCACCTGCCTGTAAGCCTGATTTTTCAGCAACACCGCCTGATTTAACACCTGTAATTTCCAGGCCCTCTTTTGTGCTGGAGTAATCAGGTATAACGCCAAGCGTTACACGGAAGCCCATATTAGTCTCTTTCTTTTCCTCAGCAACTTTTATGAAATCAATTTTGCCCTGCAGCTTATCAATATAATTTACAACTCCAACAACCATATTAAGAACTTTAGCTTCGCCTTCTGCATTTATGAACTGCCAGTCATCGCTTGGCTTGTGATAATCCTTATGCAGACCGGTAAAGAAGAAGAGTACCGGAATATCCTTGCCATAAAAGCTTGCATGGTCACTGGGTCCGTAGCCATCTTTGCTGTATGCTGCGGTAAAGTTATAGGTTTTATTCAGTGAGTCCAGCAACCCCTGCCAAATTGATGATGTACCTGTACCGCCAATGGAAAGCTTATTATCTGTCAGCCTGCCTACCATATCAAGATTTATCATTGATACGATATTATATTTTTTCATTAAGTCACTTTTAACAAAGTGTGAAGAGCCGATGAGTCCGGCTTCCTCACCGCTGAAAGTCATAAAGATCAGGCTGCGTTTTAATTCTTTTTTCTTTGAAGCGTAGTACTGGGCAAGCTCAAGTACACCTGCAACACCGGATGCATTATCATCAGCACCGTTATGTATCTCAGCTTCATGTCCTTCATATAATGAACCGTATTTTAACCCGTCACCCAGGTGATCCATATGCGCACCGATTACGATATATTCATTTTTAAGAACAGGATCTTTGCCTTCAATCATGCCGATAATATTATTGGTTTCAGCTTTCACCGGGTTCAGGTCACATATTATCTGTGACATACCGCCTGTATACTCAAAAGACATTGGGGTTCTTAAGCTATCTATATTTTTCTGTACTTCTGAAATTGTCATTTTTGTGGAGCTTTTGAACATGTAATCAAAGTAATCACGCTTTATGTTCATTACCGGAATATCCATATTTTCACCCGGACCGTACATACGCAGCTTTACCAGTTCATCCTCACCGCTCTCGGGTCCTTTTATTACAATGATACCAATTGCACCCTGCTCTTTTGCAGCAGCGCATTTGATACGAAGCCTTTCATACTTGCTGAAAGGATTATCATGGGGTGTGTTATAACCGGGAGAGTACATGAACATCAGTGCAATCTTACCTTTAAGATCAATACCTGCATAATCGTTGTAATTCAGCTCAGGTGCATTGATACCGTAACCGACAAATACAACATTCCCCTGTGCAGTACCGTTTGCTGAAAGATAAACAGGAGTGTAGTTTATTCCAACACCGCTGATAAGCTCGCCATTACTTATGGATATTGAATTATTCTTTCCAAGCTTAACCTCACTGATATAATCAAACGGCTGTTTGTAGCCATCAATGCCCGCGGGTTTTAATTTATATTCCTCAAATTCATTGATAATATATTCTTCTGTAAGCCTGTCACCTTCAGTGCCGGGGAAACGGCCTGCAAGCTCATCGCTAGCAAGATATTTGATATGGTCAGAAACCTCGCCTGAGGTAATTTTGGGTGATTTATCACCGGGGTTTACAAATGCAACAGAGGCGATGAATATTGCGGATAAGAAAATTTTTAAATAAATTTTCATGGTATAATTTTTTATATGTTGATGTGCGACTCCTATGGAGTCGGGTTATTATTTATATGTATAGCTATAAATGTGCAACTCCTATGGAGTTGTTGAAATTTTTAAACGTCTAAAAGCAAGCATTGACGAAGTCAATGCACTCCAAAGAAAAGCTAAATAACATTTGACATTTGAGATTTGGAGTTTGGCATTTCATTTTATTCTACCCAGTCACAGATGAAAACATTTGTTTCACCCTGCTTTGCATTAAAGCGGTTTGAGCAGAAAACGAATTTTTTGCCGCCATCAGAAATTGAGAACATGGGGAAGCCGTCAAAAGTATCGTTATATGTTATTCTTTCAAGCCCGGTACCGTCAATGTTTATCTTGTACAGGTCAAAATTCCTGCCCTGCGGGTCATCCATGTTTGAGCAGAAGATAATGCTTTTGCCATCAGGGAAGAAATAGGGACCGAAGTTAGCTTTACCGTTACTGGTCACCTGCTGCATACCGGTACCATCAGCATTCATAACAAATATTTCAAGCTTAGAGGGTCTTACCAGATGTTCAGCAAGATTATCCCTGAAATCTTTCAGCTCTTCATCAGTTGAAGGCCTTGATGCGCGGAAAACTATTTTTGTACCGTCATAGGAATAATAAGCTCCGCCATCATAACCCGGGGCATTTGTTAATCTTTTTACATCTGAGCCGTCAAGATTCATGGAATAAAGCTCTATATCATTATCGCGAGTCGATGTAAAAATTATTTTATCCCCTTTAGGTGAAATTGTTGCCTCAGCATCGTATCCATCCACATCAGTCAGTTTTGTAAGTGAGGAGCCATCAACATTTGCTTTATAAATGTCGTAATCTTTATATAAAGCCCATACGTATCCTTTGGAAAAGTCAGGTTTTTCCGGGCAGGTTTCACCTCCCATATGCGTTGATGCATAGAGGATATGTTTGCCGTCCGGGAAGAAATATGAGCATGTCGTTCTGCCTTTACCCGTGCTGACAAGATGCTGCTCTGAGCCATCGATGTTCATTTCGAATATCTGGTCGCAATCATACGGCGGGCGGGTTGTCTGGAAAATTATTTTTGAGCCGTCAAATGAAAAATATGCTTCAGCATTTTCACCGCCATTGGTCAGCATACGCATATTCTTAAAATGCTTTTCCTGGGGGTAAATGAGGCTGTCGCTTCCTGAAATCCTGCTTTTTTCTGCTGAATTTTCGCCGGATTTCCAAATAAATGAGTATGCAAGTATGCATACCAAACAGGTTATAATTATTTTAGTCTTCATAACAGCAAATATATTAATAAATGTGGTTACGTTTTATGATAAAAATCATGTTAGGTTTGCAGGGGCTATAAGTTTAAGAGCCGGAGTAAATTAAGCTATTCTTCGAAGCGTTTTACCTCAAAAACACCCTGGATAAGCCTGATCTTTTCAATAAGCTCATTAAGATGTGTGATATTTTTGACCATTAGTATTACAGTGCCATCAAACAAAGAGCCTTTAGAAGAAATGCTTACGCTCTTTATATTAGTATTACTATGAACTGAAATTACGTTCGTGATCTCATTAAGCATACCGGGTCTATCCTCACCATTTATCCTTAATCCGACAAAGAATTCATCTTCAACCTGTTCAGGCCACTGTACTTCAATAATTCTCTGCGGGTCACTAAGGAAAAGGTTTGTGAGATTTTTACATGACTTCTTATGTATCTTTATGCCTTCTGTTTTGGAAATAAAGCCAATAATATCTTCTCCTGGGATTGGGTTACAGCAGTTTGCATAGGAAAACAACAGGTCTTTAACATCACCGCCGGCAATAATTTTATTTTTGGTAGAGCGTGCAGTCTTTATATATGTTTCAAACAGGCTTTGCTCGTTCTCTTTTACTTTAAATGACTGTGTTTTTTCAATCGGCTTAACCCAGGGCGAAACAATTTCTCCGCTGATAAGCTTATTGCGGTCCTTTACAAGGTCATAAAGCTCATCTGCTGTTATGTGATTTTCCTGTATGCTTAGGTAAATATGCTGAATGCTTTCAAACTTTAGCCTGGGCAAAAGCTTGTTCATATCATCTTCGCTTAAGGTCAGCTTCATTTTCTTCATCTTCTTAAGCCATAATTCCCTGCCTTCATCAATTTTAAGCCTGCGCTCATTATTGAAGTATTTATGAATATCAGATTTTGCCTTATGGGTTACGACAAATTTTTCCCAGTCCTGATGCGGCTTTTTTATTTTTGATGTTATTACTTCTATCTGGTCACCTGATTTAAGCTTGGAATCAAGCGGAACTATCTTGCCGTTCACTTTTGCACCGATGCATTTATAGCCAACTTCACTGTGAATATCGAAAGCAAAATCAACCGGCGTTGAATTTATTGGGAGTATTTTAAGATCACCCTTTGGCGTAAAAACATAAATTTCATCCTGGTAAAGGTTAAGCTTTAAACCTTCCATTATCTGCTTTGGTGTGGATTCCTTTGAAGTACTGTCGAACAATTCACGTATCCAGGTTATCCAGTCTTCCATCTGGTGGTCATTAACACTGATGTTCTCTTTATATTTCCAGTGTGCGGCAACACCTTTTTCGGCAACCTCGTGCATATCGCGTGTGCGTATCTGTACTTCAACCATCTTTCCTTCGGGTCCGATAAGTGTTGTATGAATTGACTGGTAGCCGTTCTGCTTGGGTAGCGAAATGTAATCTTTGAATCTTTCAGGCACAGGGATATAAATTTCTGATGCAATTCCGTAAACTGTGAAGCAGTCATTACGTTCTTCTGTATCAAGTATTATTCTTACAGCGAAGAGATCATAAATCTCTTCAAAAGATTTGCTGCGTGAACGCATTTTTTTTGCTATGCTGTAAAGATGTTTTGCGCGGCCTGAAATTTCATACTTAAAACCTTCCTTATCCAGCTGCTCTTTGATAGGTGTTATGAATTTCTTAACATAATTTTCGCGTTCACGTTTTTTTGCAATTACTTTCTTGGAAATTTCCTTGTAGAACTGGCGGTCAAGATACTTGAATGACATATCTTCGAACTCAGTTTTCACACGGGAGAGTCCCAGCCTGTGAGCAAGAGGAGCATAAATTTCCATGGTTTCACGCGCCATTCTAACCTGGCGTTCGGGGTTGAGGTATTCAAGGGTTTTCATATTATGAAGCCTGTCAGCGAACTTAACCAGGATAACCCGGATATCATTTGACATGGAAAGAAGCATTTTGCGGTAATTTTCTACCTGCTTGGCTTCATAATTTTCAAACATGCCTTCTATTTTGGTAGCACCATCAACAATATCTGCTATAGTTTCACCGAACTCGGCTTTTACATCTTCGTAAGTGAATTTGGTATCTTCAACCACGTCATGCAGCAATGCAGAGGCAACTGTTATATCATCCAGGGGAATCTCTTTGGCAACAATGGAGGCAACTTCGTAAGGATGGATTATAAAAGGCTCTCCCGATGCGCGTTTATCAAGCTTATGCGCGTTGAGGCTGAATTTAAAAGCATCACTTATTAGCTTTTCGTTAAATTCACCCAGGTTTTTCCTGCATAATGCAAGCAGGTCATCGAGTTTCTTTTTATAAAGTGTACTTAGCAATATTATTTGATTTTAAATATTTTATCCGGGGCTAAAGCCCCTCTAAGGGGGTCAACATTAACCACGACCTAAAGGTCGTGGCAATACAGTAATTGAGATTCAGATTGAATAAATTTCAGGAAATTAATCATTAGAATACCTTAAATGTTTTAACAAAAGCAATTAAGTGAAAATTCCTGATTCGTAATTCCTAATTCGTAATTGTTATAGTGTTCCGAAAAGCCTGTCACCGGCATCCCCAAGCCCGGGAACGATATAACCGACAGTGTTAAGCCTTTTATCAAGCGCGCAGGTAAAAACCTTAATATCACTGTGGCATCTCTGTACTTCCTTTACGCCTTCAGGGGCTGCAACAAGGCAAGCTGCAACTATTTTGCCTGCACCTGTTTTTTTTGCTTCATCTATTGCACTGCACATACTTCCGCCGGTTGCAAGCATGGGATCAAGTATATAAACTATAGAATTTTTTTTATCCTTAAGCCTGGGGAATTTGAAATAATACCTGATTGGCTGCAGGGTGATTTCATTTCTATAAACGCCCAAGTGGCTTATTCTTGCTTCAGGGAAAATTGAGGTAAATCCGTTTGTGAGTCCAAGCCCTGCCCTTAATATGGGCATAAGCACAATTTCATCTTTTATTACTGAACCGTTAAAAGCTGCAAGCGGTGTTTTGATCTTTTTAGCTTTCAGGCTAAGCTCCTTACCTGCTTCATAGGCCAGGAGCATAGAGAGCTTATCAACATATGTGCGGAACTCGAAATAAGAAGTTTTCTTATCGCGGATCTTGGTAATGTAGCTTTTAACCAGCGGATGCTCCAGCTGGATTAAATTCCTGAACGCAGGATTTCTTTTAACCATTTTTATTACTGATCATTTTAGTTCAGCAGTGATACGGTTAAATTTGTTGTTACAGCCTGTGATGAATTGGCTGACTGTCCCTGTGCTGAGAGCTTCATATCAAGTTTCAGGTTGGTATTGGTTTCTTTATATGAAATGCAGCCGCGGTTCAGGTTAAACGCAATTTTTCCGCTGCCGGAGGTTTCTGAGTTTTCTATCTTTATCTGCATGCCGCGCTCTTTAACTTCCTTGCTTTTGAACTCAACAACAAGGTTAGCTTCAATATTTGCAATTTTCTGGCCGTTCTTATCTTCAACTGATTTCAGTGTATACTTTGCATTGTTTACCACTTCAAAGAATAATACTGCTGAGTTAAATGATTTGGTCCAGCTGGAATCAACTGTAATTGCATTTGGCGGGCATACCTGGTATTCCTGCTGAAGGATCTCTTTTATTGATTCCTCGCCGAATGACTGTTTTATTTCCTGCTTATCTTTTTCTTTAAGTGTATCGCCAAGTGATTTAAAGAGTACTTCGTAAATTTTTTCCATACCGTATACATCTGTTATTTCACCCTGCGGGCTGACCCTTGTATAGAACGGATTATTTATCACGGCATTGTATTGTATAAATGCTGGGTTATTTCTTACGCTATCGTTCACGCTGGAATTGTACTTTATGCTCTGCTCACCCATTGAAGATGTGATATTGATTGAATCAAAATTAATTTTATAGCTGATAATACCCGCAGCATCAACATCATTAACTTCTTTTGAGTAGTAATAATTTATTTCATTATCCTGTTTAACTTCTTTATCTTCTGTTGCGGGTGATTTTTCCATATTGGATGTTTTGGCAACCATCTTATAATAGAACTTATCTCCTTTTTTAACCAAATATTTAAGCTGTACTTTATCTTTACCGGAAATGCTGTCTTTTTTTATGAGCTCGGTTACATTGCCATCTTTATTAACATTGGTTTTATCATCTTTTTTATCACCGCAGCCGTAAATGTACACAAATAAGGCAGCTATCAGGAGATTCAGGAAAAAATATTTACGCATTTATAATGCCTTTCTACTATTAAAATGCGCCATTCCATTTTTGGATATGACGCTCACATTTGTATTATATAATCTGCAAATATACCCAAAATTTGAGGGATTTTCAAAGGTAAAGAAAAAGGTGAAATTTTCATATTAGGTTAAAGAAATCTATGTCGTGCTGAAGGGAGTCAAAGCACATATTACCTGTTTATGTAATACCCTTCGACTCCGCTCAGGGCGACAGATTGTATGTTGTGACAGATTATTTTGCGGATTTACGGAGAGTTAATGTACCGATAGTCAATGAACTATCTTTAGCAAGGAGCCAGTCTTTGTGGCTTTTGGTCTCAGGGCTGGATTTTGTTACATTAAAATACAATTGCAGGCTGTCTCCTTTTTCCTCAACAATTTCATATGATCCTTCTTCAGATATTGGCGGATAACCTGTCATTTTATAGTTCCTGCCGTCAAATTCATACTCCATAAACCACGAACGCATTTCAGTTGAATCCCCGATATTACCTGATGCGGACCATTTACCCTGCAGTTTGGATACATTTTTACTGCAGCCTTGTAAGTTAACAATAAACAGAACTATAAATACAAAGCATACAAAATATTTAAGAAATCTGTACATTATGGAAATAAATATAATGAAAATATGGAATAATAGTTATGGAAATCATTTTATGAGCAAAATTATTACGTAAAAACTAAACCTATAATAAACAATGATTTGATTAAAAAGAGGTTAAAAATAATGATAAAAATCATAGAATCCGGTGACTGGGGTCATATTAAACTATGACCGTAAATCCTAATTTTGTAACAGAATATGCAGATTTCAGAAGAAGTAAACCTAAAGGAAGGGACTCTCTGCTATCATTGCGGTGATAAGTGTGTGAGTCTGGATATTCAAAGTGGTGCGAAAACGTTTTGTTGTGCAGGTTGTAAAACTGTATATGAGATCTTACAGGAAAACAACCTCTGTACTTATTATTCGCTTGATAAGTCACCCGGAATATCACAAAAAAAGCTGGATAGTGCTCTAAGCTCGAGGTACTCTTATTTAGATGACCCGAATATAGTAAGGCAGCTTACAAGCTTTACGGACGGAAATATTTCCGTCTGTAATTTCGTTATTCCCCAGGTTCACTGTTCATCATGCATATGGCTGCTGGAAAAGCTCAATAAGCTCAACAGCGGTATTATACATTCTGAAATAAACTTCCTGCAGAAGAACCTGAGCGTGAAGTTCAAAAATTCAGAAATAACCCTCAGGCAGGTTGTTGAGCTGTTAACTGCAGTTGGTTATGAACCCCAGATAAGCCTTAACGATATTGAAAGTAAAGTAAAGTATCACTCAAATAAAAGTTTATATTATAAAATAGGTCTTGCAGGATTTTGTTTCGGCAACATAATGCTGCTGAGCTTTCCTGAATACCTTGCTCCGATCGGTTCACTGGAGCATTCATTCAAACAGTTTTTCGGGCTTCTGAATCTTTTATTAGGCGCTCCTGTGCTTTTTTATTCTGCTGGAGACTACTTCAAATCTGCATGGAGCGGGATTAAACAAAAAAGTATAAATATTGATTTCCCGATAGTACTGGGACTTGTTGTTTTATTCATCAGAAGCTCGTTTGAAATTATTACAAATACCGGCGTTGGGTTCATAGACTCAATGACCGGTCTTATTTTTTTCCTGCTCTTAGGGAAACTTTTCCAGAGCAAAACATATGATGCCCTTAATTTTGAAAGAAATTACAAATCATACTTCCCGGTTTCTGTAACCGTTAAAAATAAAACCGGAGAAACATCAATCCCTGTTTCAAACATTAAGAACGGTGACAGGATAATAATAAGGAATAATGAGCTTATTCCCGCTGATGCAATATTATTTAACGGTAATGCAAATATAGATTACAGTTTTGTCACGGGTGAATCCATACCGGTACAGAAAGTAGCCGGAGAGATAATTTATGCAGGCGGAAGGCAGACAGGCAGTGCTATTGAGCTTGAAGTAATAAGGACAGTATCGCAGAGCTACTTAACGCAATTATGGAATAAGGACGCATTTGTAAAGAAAGATGAAGATAAATTCAACTCGCTGGTAAATATAGTCGGCAAGTATTTTACTGTTGTAGTATTATTCATAGCCGCAGCAGCTTTTATTTACTGGTATCCAACAAGCTTAAGAACAGCTGTAAATGCATTTACTGCGGTGCTTATAATAGCTTGTCCCTGCGGAATAGCTCTTACAAATCCGTTTGCACTTGGCAATGCTGTAAGGATCCTTGGGCGGAATAAATTTTACGCAAAGAACTCGAGTGTAGTTGAAAGGCTTTCAAAGATAGATACAATTGTATTTGATAAAACAGGTACTATCACAAGAACCGGTGATGCAGAGATAACGTTCAACGGTAACGTGCTGAGCTCATATGAACAGAAACTGGTTAAATCACTGGTAAGGAATTCAACTCACCCTTTAAGCAGCAGGATATATGATGCAATTGAATCAAATGATATTTTTGAGGTAACTGCATACAATGAGCTTTCAGGCAAAGGTATAGAAGCAGTAATTGATAATAAGGATATAAAGCTAGGCTCAGCCCTGTTTGCCGCTGATAGCAATAAGATCCTTCACACCGCTGAAAGATTAACTAATAAGACAGATTCAAGGATATTCCTTTCAATAGAAGGCTCAATTAAAGGTTTCTTTTCAGTAAATAATATTTACAGAACAGGATTGGAAAGCATTACATCTGATCTTAAGGATAATTATGAGCTGGTAGTCCTCTCAGGTGATAATGAAGGCGAAAAAGAAAACCTGGCGAAATATTTCGGCAACCGCAATAAAATATTATTCAACCGCACACCGCATGATAAGCTTGATTTTGTAAAGGAGCTTCAGGATGACGGTCATAAAGTGCTGATGATAGGTGACGGATTAAACGATGCAGGCGCATTAAAGCAAAGTGATGTTGGCATAGCTATTTCTGAGGATGTAACGAATTTTTCACCTGCCTGCGATGCAATACTTGATGCAGGTGAATTCAGCAAACTGAACAGGATAATTAAATTTTCAAGGACAACAAAGAAAATTATTATTGTTAGCTTTATTATTTCTGTTATCTATAATGTGCTTGGAGTAACACTTGCATTTCAGTCAGAAATATCGCCGCTGCTGGCAGCAATATTGATGCCGGCAAGCTCAATTACAGTGGTTTTATTCACAGTTCTTTCCACAAACTTAATGGCAAAGAAAAGAGGGCTATAATGAGTGTAATAGTAATACTTGTATTTTTCAGTGTACTGGTTGCAGGCGGATTTTTGATAGCATTCCTTTGGGCAGTACGCTCAGGCCAATATGATGACAGGTACACTCCTTCTGTACGGATACTGTTTGATGATAATGAAAAAGAAAATAAGTGATCAGGTTTTTTATAAATCAGGCTATAAATAAAAAAGATTTTAAGAATATAAAACTTTAAATAAACGAACTAAACTTAATTTCAAAAAGGAGATTCCATATCATGGAAATGGAAAAGTTCAGTTATGATAATCGGATAGTCCGCAACTTTGCTATCGCTACAATGATCTGGGGTGTAGTAGGTATGCTTGTGGGATTATTGATAGCATTTCAGATCTACATTCCGGCTTTAAATTTCGGCATACCATACACTACTTTCAGCCGTATAAGGCCTTTACACACAAACGCTGTGATATTTGCATTCGTTGGGAACGCAATGTTTATGGGCATTTATTATTCACTGCAAAGAATAACCAAAGCCAGGATGTTCAGCGACCTTTTAAGCAAGGTACACTTCTGGGGATGGCAATCGATAATTTTATGTGCAGCACTAACACTTCCTTTAGGTATAACTACAAGCAAAGAATATGCTGAGCTGGAGTGGCCTATTGATATCCTGATCGCACTCGTGTGGGTGGTTTTTGCCATCAACATGTTCGGGACAATAGTAAAACGCCGTGAAAAGCATATGTATGTTGCTATCTGGTTCTACATAGCGACTGTTGTTACGGTCGCAGTGCTGCACATTGTTAATTCTATAGAAATACCAGTAACATTCCTGAAAAGCTACTCAATGTACGCAGGTGTTCAGGATGCGCTGGTTCAATGGTGGTATGGCCACAACGCGGTTGCGTTCTTTTTAACAACACCGTTCCTTGGGCTTATGTATTATTACCTGCCAAAAGCTGCAGGCAGACCCGTTTATTCATACAAGCTTTCCATAGTGCATTTCTGGTCATTGATCTTTATTTATATCTGGGCTGGCCCGCATCATTTATTATACACAGCATTACCTGACTGGGCTCAGTCACTTGGCACAGTATTTTCAGTTATGCTTATTGCACCTTCATGGGGCGGTATGATAAACGGCCTGTTAACCCTGCGCGGTGCGTGGGATAAGGTTCGTGAAGACCCTATACTTAAATTCATGGTTGTTGCGGTAACAGCATACGGTATGGCTACATTTGAAGGACCGATGCTATCTTTAAAGAACGTAAATGCTATTGCGCATTTTACTGACTGGATAATTGCTCATGTGCATGTTGGCGCACTTGGATGGAACGGATTCCTTTCTTTCGGTATACTTTACTGGCTGATCCCCAGGCTGTATAAGACTGACCTGTATTCCAAAAAGCTTGCTAACGTTCATTTCTGGATCGGAACACTTGGCATAGTATTCTATGCAGTTCCAATGTACTGGTCAGGCATTACACAGTCACTCATGTGGAAACAGTTCACACCGGAGGGAATACTTCAGTATCCAAACTTCCTTGAAACTGTAACAAATCTGATACCGCTTTATGCTATCCGTTCAGTTGGCGGAACAATGTATTTTGCAGGTGTGATAATAGGAGTATACAACCTTGTTAAAACAATAAAAGCCGGAAATCTTGAAGCAAATGAAGCTGCAGAAGCACCGGCAAGGGCAACAATACTGCTTAATAATGCAGGCGAAACAAAGCACAGATGGCTTGAAAGAAAACCTTTACAGTTTGCACTTGCTGCAACAGTACTTGTTCTTATAGGCGGCTTGATAGAAATTATCCCTACATTCCTCGTAAAATCAAACGTGCCTACAATATCAAGTGTTAAGCCATATACACCGCTTGAATTGCAGGGACGTGATTTATATATACGTGAAGGATGCAATAACTGCCATTCACAGATGGTAAGGCCGTTCAGAAGTGAAACAGAACGATACGGAGAGTACTCAAAAGCAGGTGAGTTTGTGTATGACCATCCGTTCCTTTGGGGCTCTAAACGAACGGGACCAGACCTTCACAGGGAAGGCAAAAAATATCCCAATGTATGGCATTACCTGCATATGCAGGACCCAAGGCAGATCTCGCCGGGCTCTATAATGCCAAGCTACGCATGGCTTCAGGAAAACGATCTTGATATTACTACAACAGAGGCTAAGATTAACGCGATGAAAACACTTGGTGTACCTTACCCTGAGGGATACGGAAAAATTGCTAATGATGACCTGATGAAACAGGCACAGGAAATTACAGCCGATCTTAACAAGAACGGAGCACCTGTAACACCTGAAAAGGAAATTGTGGCTATGATAGCATACCTGCAGAGACTGGGTATAGATATAAAAGGCGATAAAACTGCCGATATGAAGGAGGTTAAGTAAGATGGATAAGCAGGTACTTCAAAATATAACAGGTGTTGAAATTTACCCGGTTATATCTTTAATAATTTTTATAGTATTCTTTTTACTTGTACTGGGCTGGATATTCACATTAAGCAAAAGCTATATTACAAAAATGGAAAATCTGCCGCTTGAAGATGATTCATATAATGATACAAAGAATAATTTAAATGCAGGAGGTGTAAAATGAAAAAATTCCTTAATAATAAAACTGCAATTTTTGTAAATTTCA
>CAZOAP010000038.1:0-17779 GCA_964577645.1 uncultured Ignavibacteriales bacterium | reverse complement strand
TAACAACAATTGTATAACTTTCCAGTTTGGGTTCAATTCCCATATCATCCTGGCCCGTAATAAATATGCTGTCATCTTCAGCACGCGCATAGATTTTGAAATATTTCCATCCTCGCGGATTATTGGGGTCATCTTCCTGCTGTGCAAAAAGGTTAAACGTTATGAAAGGGCTTAAGAAAATTACAAGGGTTAATATTTTTATCAGGGTTTTCATCTTTAAATTATTTTATAAGTGTTTAAATTATCTTTTCATTCAGCAGTTTTGCGTAATTATTGGTATTCTGTTTACAACTTCGTTTAATTTTTTTAAAAGAGCAGGATAAAGGAAGTTTGATTTCTGACTGTATTATTTAACTGCTTATACAAAAATACACCGTAAAAACGTTAGGTGTCAGAGCATTTTAAATTATTCTTTTGTAACACATTATACTACAAAATGATTAAAAAATGCGTTTTTAAACAGCATCATGTAAAAATTATACTTGCACCGGCAGATTTCTCATAAAACTCACCAACTGTGATAATATCATCCACCTGCTTACAAAAATCATCTTTTTTAAGGTGAAACATATCTACAGATGCTTTACATGCATATATATTACAGCCTGCATCATGTATCATTTCAAGGAATTCCCTGACAGGGGGAATATCTATCTTTTCCATCTCCTTTTCCATCATATGTGTAGCCAAAGCACTCATTCCAGGCAGTGAGCCTATAAGCGTAGGCATATGCATTGCCGGATTACCGACGGTTGCAACTTTAAGATGGTCCATTTTTTTGTTGATAATAGCTTCCATACCGAAGAATGTGAAGAACAAATTAGCTTCAATACCTTCCATCCTTGCACCATTTGCCATAATAAGTCCCGGGTAAACACCTTCAAGCGATCCTTTTGAAACTATTATTGATACTTTTTTGATGGGTTCTGAATTATTCTCGTCTAACATCTTATCACCTATATTTTTAGCTTATTGCTGTTGCTGTTTATTGCTAATTGTTAATTGCTATTTGTTTAAATGCACCCTTTGGGTTTTGGCAACCCGGCTATCCTTGCTGCTTTTTTTGCGGGTCCTTTTGGAAATAATGCATACAGTTCCTTTGTATCAACACCGCTTTCTTTGGTCAATTTTCTTATTGAAGGAGCATCACCGGATTCAGAAAATACTTTCCTCATATAGTTGATGACCTGCCAGTGTTTATCAGTAAGCTCATTAATGCCTTCTTCTTTTGCAAGCTCAGCTGCTATATTTTCATTCCAATCTGTAAGATTAACAAGATTACCATCGGCATCTATAGCCAGGCTTTTCCCAATATTTCTTTTACCCCAACTGCTGTTGACATTTTATCTTCCTCCTGAGAGTTTTTGAAGCTGTTGTTTATCTGAAATAAAAAAATCTTCTTTGTTTATTCCGTTTGAATTTCCGTTAGATTTACCGGATCCCTTGACCGGTTTTTCATCAAGTATCTTTCCATTTAGTGACATTTCTGGACCAATTGGAAGCTCTTTTCCTTTTAACAGTAAATTCCAGTAAGCCCATTTGAACATAAGCTTCCCTAAATGATTTGTACGTGATTCCTTGAGTAATTTAAACGGGCCCAGATGCGCAAGCGGGAAATTTCCCGGTAATGGTTCAACATCATAATTAAAATCAATTAAAAACGCCTTGCCGTGGCCTGATTCAATAAAACAGTTTGCATGACCGTCAAACTTAGCAGCAAGCGGCTCGGCGTTTATAAAATGTAAAATATTCTCTGTAAGTATTTCAGAAGCAAAATGCGCAACTGATCCCGCTTTGCTTGCAGGAATATTGGAAGCATCACCTAATACAAAAATGTTCTCATGTCCAACGGCCTGCAGTGTGTGTTTATCTGTCGGCACAAAATTAAGCTCATCTCCCAAACCGCTGTTATCAATGTAATCAGCACCCTTATTTGTTGGCACAGTTACAAGCAGGTCAAAATTAATTTCCCGTTCATCCCACGATACAAGTTTTTTATTCTCATTATCTATTCTGCCAGTATTGAATTCTGCAACAAGCTCTATTCCCTTATCATCCAGGAAATGGCCCAGTACTTCAGCGCATTTATGTTTAGTAAAAGCTTCTGCAAGGGGTGTGACATAAATAATTTCTACTTTATCGCGTATTCCCTTATCTTCAAAAAAAGCGTCTGCCAAAAATGCAAATTCAAGCGGGGCTACCGGACACTTAATGGGCATTTCTGTTATGTTAATAACAAGCTTGCCGCCGGGCCAAGTTTTGAATTTTTCTGCCAGTGAAACTGCACCATCTATAGTATAGAAATCAAAAATATCATTTTTCCACAGCTTACCGGTTAATCCTTCGGTTTCTTCCGGTGCTATTTTTGAACCTGTTGCAATTATCAGAAGATCATAATCAAGAGTAATTCCGTTTGAAAGATGCACAATATTGAATTCCGGAATTACCTTCCAGATCTCAGCTTCAATAAGCTTAACACCTTCAGGAAAGAAATCTTTTTTTGGCTTAATAACATCATCTTCATTATATACTCCAAACGGAATAAAAAGAAATCCCGGCTGGTAATAATGAATTTCATTATTATCAACTATCGTTATCTTCCATTTATCACTATCCAGCACTTTATGCAGTTTATTCAGCATCATAGTACCTGCTGTTCCCGCTCCAAGTATTACCAGATTTTTCATATTTTTTCCGACACTTTCATCTTTCAACTATACAAATTTAATGTACATTCCCTCGCTGCCCAATGATATAAGTCAATGGTTGGTATGATTGTAGTCATAAAATAAATCTATGTATTATATAATGTTAAACAAAACTTAAAGGATTTTTAGGTAAAAAGATCACTTCAAAAAATATTGATATTATACGCCTGCAATAATACGTTCGGCAAGATGCTCAGGCAGCCCTGTAGCTTTTATTTTTGCGCTTGAAGTAATTGTATCGTACTCAGCCCTGATGTTTGAGAAGTGATTATGTTCAGTATCAAAAAAACCAAATGAAAGCATTGGGTTACCGTCTCGGGGTTGCCCCACACTGCCAACATTTATGATATAACGGCTGTTATTTTCAAGAATACCGGTTTCAGATCCTGTTATCACAGAACCTGATTTTTTAAAGATAATGGGTCTGTGGGAATGGCCGATAAAACAAATATGCTCAGTGAATGCTTCAAAGTTAAGTTCAGCTGCTTCTGTATTCAACACATATCTGTATGTTTCCGGGTTTAAAGGCGAGGCATGCACAAACAACAGATCATTTTCAGAATGAGTATATGGCAGAGTTTTAAAATATTCAACGTGCTGCGGTTTAATTACTGATCGTGTATGTATCGATGATATTCTGGCATTTTCAGTATATCGTTCTATCATTTCATACCTGAACTGGGCTTCATCGTGATTGCCGCGAACTACAATATCACAATTATTTTTTATGAGCTCAACAACTTCATTGGGCTGGGCGCAATAATCAACCATATCACCAAGACAGATAACCCTATCGGCTTTTAATCTTTCAATTTCCCTGAAGCACGTCTCAACAGCTTCCAGGTTTGCATGTACATCGGATATAATGGCGTATTTCAAGATATTTACCTGTTAAATTACGTTGTTTATATTACAAATTTAATCGTATTTGCTAATAGTTCATATTAATAAAATACTGCAATTTGTATATTTGAGTTTAATTATTTAATTCATTAATGAACACAAATTCTTAAAATCATGAAAACCAGATCTACTATAAAACTAAAAGATGGAGACGAGTGTAAAGTAATAGGGGGAACGCATGCTGGAAAATCAGGCACTGTGAGAGATATTAATACAAGTAAAACCGGTCATATTACTATCACGGTTGTTCAAAAAAATGGTGTACGATTCAAAACCCTTAGGAAGAATGTTGAAGTTCTGCCCGGCAGTAACAAATAAAATGAAATAAATATTTTATATCGAACTTCTAAGATTTTACTTCTTCATGTCTAACGTCTCCCGTTTGACATTCTGCGTTTTTTGCCACGCCATGCTACACGAAGTGAGGAATGGCAGTCCCGCTTTTCTGCTTAGCGGGATCATACTCTCATCTCAAACTCTCTTCAAGAGCTGTGCCGGCATCAGTTTTCTCGTCGCGGTACTTAATAATAATTGGCGTGTAAACTGAAAGATGATTTTCTATTCCGTACTGGTTTACTAGCGGCCTGGAGCCAGCCACAACAACTGCGCCTTCGGGGATAACAAGCGGTTCATCTGTTGTTTTGCGATAAATTTTTCCTTTAACTGTATCATAAACCGGTGTTGAGCCTGTTATAATACAACCTGCACCAATAACAGCCCTTCGCTGAACAATAGTACCTTCATAAATTCCGCTGTTGCCTCCAATCATAACCTCATCTTCAATAATTACGGGAACTGAGTTGATCGGTTCAAGCACTCCTCCAATTTGAGCCGCTGCAGAAAGATGGATTTTTTTCCCAAGCTGCGCGCATGAGCCTACAAGTGCATGAGAATCAATAAGCGAGTTATCATCAACATATGCGCCAATGTTAATATACATAGGCGGCATACAGATAACACCTTTACCTATATATGCGCCTGTCCTGATAGATGAACCGCCGGGAACTATCCTTACACCATCACCAACTTTCATTGGTTTTACAGGAAGTGTATCTTTATCAAAATATAAAATCTGTTTGTAAACTGACATATCCTTATTTTTGCCAAGCCTGAATCCCAGCAGTATTCCTTTTTTTACCCATGCGTTTGCTCTCCATGTGCCGTTAACTTTTTCAGCACTTCGCACTTCACCTTTATTGAGGAGCTTAACCATTTCCTTGAATGCAGTCATAGCCCTGGTTTTTTCTGATGGTTTTAATTCAACTGCTGAAAAATATTTTTCTATATCTTGCTCTAAACTCATTGTTACTTTTTAAGTTAATTGTTATTTAAAGTTATTCACTCCCCTCTCCTTTTAGGAGAGGGGTTGGGGGTGAGGTCAATTTATGCAAATTACCTGTATTTTTAACCTTTTTCAATTGAAACACAAATAACCTGCAGAAATAAACAAGCTGAAAGGTTATTGATACTAATATCTGTTATTCTTTTACATTAAACCATTATAATACCATGATTTGCAAATAATTGTAAATTAAATGCAATTCTATTGATTGTTTAATAATGAAACAGTAATTTTATAAATTAAAATCATAAAGGGTAAAAATTTTAAGGAGCATATCACAAATGGCAGGTAAATTATCAAGAAGGGATTTTATCAAGCGTTCAGCCGTAGGTGTAATAGCAGGCGGTGCAATGCTTTCATCAATTAACATTGAAGCTTTCGCCAGGTCAGGGGCTGCAAAGGCAGTGTTCAGCAGGTCCGGTGATGATATTGTGGTCAAGCTTTCAGATAATACAGCTCTGGCAAAAGTCGGCGGTAATGTAAAAGTTAATGATGAGTTAATGCTTATAAGGAAATCTGAAAGTGATTTCCTGGCAGTTAAGACAATTTGCACACATAAAGGATGCGATGTGGAGCTTGACGGAAATAAATTCGTTTGCCCGTGTCATGGTTCTGAATACACTCTTGACGGAACAGTTACACAAGGTCCTGCAAAAGATAACTTAAAAACATTTGAAACTATATTCGATTCCGAAAATGGTACAGTGACAATCAAAACTGAAGCTAAAACTAAAGACGAAAAATCAAAATAAAAAGTATTTAAATTTTAAAAGGCTGAAATCTTAAACAGATCTCAGCCTTTTTTTTATATCAAGAATATTTTTCTACTTACCGCCGTTCAGTATACTTTTAATAACATAACCTGCCATCTGCGGATTTTCTTTGAACCTTCTTATAGAATACTGGTACCAGTGCGTTCCGAATGGTATATATATTCTCATCCTGTGGCCATCTTTAACAATTTTATCTCTCATACCTTCTCTAACACCAAGAAGCATCTGGAATTCATAGCGGTCTCTTGGCTTTTTCAGTTCATCGATCAGTTTATAAGCTCCTTCTATCAGATATTCATCATGTGTTGCAATACCAACGTATGAATCTTTCTCCAGCATTAGCCTGAGTACTTTAAGATAATTATCACGAACTTCCTGTCTTTCCTTAAATGCTATTTCTGCAGGCTCAACGTAAATTCCTTTGCAAAGCCTGAAGTTCGTTCCGCTTTCAATTAACTTTGCAGCATCATCGTATGTACGACGCATATATGACTGCAGTACTATGCCGCAGTTGCTGTAAGTTTTCCGGGCTTCGGTAAAAATATTAATGGTATCGGTTGTAACGCTTGAATCTTCCATATCAATTCGCACAAAGATGTTGTATTCTTTTGCCTTGGCAAATATTTCCTTCACATTACTCAGGCAGAAATCGAGATCTATTTTTAAGCCTAATGATGTAAGTTTTATTGACTGGTTTGAGTTGAGCTTGTGCTTATCAATTGCCTTAAGTACTTCAAGACATTCATTTTTTGAGCGTGTCGCGTCTTCTTTGTTAAAAACATCTTCACCCAGTACATCAATTGTTCCCATTATGCCTTTATCATTCAGCTTTTTTGATGTTGCTATGGCGTCATTAAGTGTTTCACCTGCTATATAGCGGTTGGCAAATCTTCTTACAATTCCTTTTGGAACCAATGGCAGGGTGCCTACAACTACTTTATTTATTATTCCCATGTTATTCTAATGCTTATTTTATCACCCTGAGCCTGTCGAAGGGTGATGTTCGCATCCCTCGACAGGCTCGGGATGATGTTTATTTAAAAAATTTAAATTTACAAAAAAGGAACGAATAATACGTTCCTTAAAATTTCACAATTCATTCAATTTTCTTCTTCCGCTGAAACCATCCGGTATAGTATGCCAGTAATTAATATCACCTTCACCAAATTTCCAGCACAGGTAAACTTCCTCACCGTTATTACGAAGGTGCGGGAAGTCAACCAAACCCCGGTCAATCCCTTTTACCATTACACCATCAGCAGTTAGCTTTTTCAATATTGTTATCAGCCTTTCCATTTCATCAGGGAAAGAGCCCATACCGTTTGGACCCGAGCCGCCAAGATACTGGTGTGAAAAAATATCAAAGCCTTTTGCATCAAGCTTTTTTTTCAGGCTCATCATTTCTTCAATTAAGGGCTTAATTTTATCCAGCATATCATTTGCTTCTTCAACCGTAAAATGAATGCTGTGCTCGTAGTTCATCTTTTAAATATAACTGATTTATTTTACTACAATATTTACAAGCTTATTCTTTACAACAATCTGCTTAACTATTTCTTTGCCGTCAATGTATGATCTTATTTTCTCATCCTGCTTCATCAGCTCAATTAACTTATCATCCGGTGTATCGGTATCAGCTTCTATTTTTGATCTTACCTTGCCGTTTATCTGGCCTATTATTGTAACAACTGATCTCTGTACTTTTGCGGGATCGAACTCAGGCCATTTTTCAAAAGCTATTGTTCCGGCAGAACCAAGCTTCTGCCATAATTCTTCACCAAGATGAGGAGCAAAAGGTGAAATTAATTTTACCAGTGTTATAATAAGCTCTTTTGGAATAACTTCCAGCCTGGATATCTCATTCACGTAAATCATAAGCTCGCTAACACAGGTATTGAACTTCATATCCATATCTTCAATATCATGTGTGATATTCATAACCGTACGGTGCATAATACGCTCATTTTCACCTTCAGGTTTTACATCCTGTATCTTTGCATTTAAGCTTCCGTCTTCATTTACTACCAGGCGCCATACCCTGTTTAGGAACCTGTAGACACCTTCGATGCCGTTGGTTGACCATGGCTTAGTGGCAGAAAGCGGCCCCAGGAACATTTCAAATAATCTTAATGAATCCGCGCCGTAATTTGCAATAACTTCATCGGGATTGACAACATTCCCGCGGCTTTTAGACATTTTGTTTGAATCTTCGCCGAGTATCATACCCTGGTGATAGAGCCTTACAAAAGGTTCACGTGTTGATACATACCCAAGATCGAACAATACTTTATGCCAAAAACGCGCATAAAATAAATGCAGTACTGCATGTTCTGCACCTCCCATATAAAGATTGACAGGCATCCAGTATTTTTCGTCTTCTTTGTTAACAAACTCTTTATCGTTGTTGGGATCAAGGAATCTTAAATAATACCAGCAAGAACCCGCCCATTGCGGCATTGTATTTGTTTCCCGTTTTGCCGGCTTTCCGGTTTCGGGGTCGGTGGTATTTACCCAATCGCTAATTCCTGCTAATGGACTTTCTCCCGTGCCGATGATCTTATAATTATCAACTTCGGGCAGCATTACTGGTAAATCACCTTCCGGCAGTAATTTGACAGTACCGTCTTCAAGATGAATTATCGGGAACGGTTCACCCCAGAATCTTTGACGGGAGAAAAGCCAGTCTCTTAACTTATACTGAACAGTACCTTTACCAAATCCCTTTTCTTCAAGCCACGCAATTACTTTTTTCTTTGCCTTCTCGGTTTTAAGTCCGGTGATAAAACCTGAATTAACCGAAACACCATCTTCACAAAACGGCTCTTTAGTAATATCGCTTTGCTGCTGCCCGGCAGGTTTTACAACTTCCAGAATTGGTATGTGGAATTTAGTTGCAAATTCCCAGTCTCTTTCATCATGCCCGGGTACTGCCATTATTGCGCCTGTGCCATAACCCATCAGTACATAATCACTTATCCATATGGGGATCTCTGTATTATTTACCGGATTAACAGCATATGCACCTGTAAATACTCCGGTTTTATCTTTTTGCTGCTGGCGCTCCAGATCTGATTTATTTTTTGCGTTATCTTTAAATATATCAACTGCTGTTTTATGATCAGGAGAGGTTATCTTATCTATCAGCGGATGCTCAGGTGCAAGCACCATGTAAGTTGCGCCCCAAAGAGTATCGGGTCTTGTAGTGAATACTTCAATTGAATCATCGGATCCTTTCAGGGAAAAATTTACTTTTGCACCTTCAGATTTACCGATCCAGTTGCGCTGCATTTCTTTAGTGCTCTCTGGCCAATCCAGCATATCAAGATCTATCAATAATCTCTCCGCATATTCAGTTATCTTCAGCATCCATTGTTTCATGGGTCTGCGAACAACAGTATAGCCTTTTTCTATCTGTTCAGGTACTTCTTCATTTGCAAGTACGGTTCCTAATTCAGGACACCAGTTAACGGCAATTTCAGCCTGGTATGCGAGCCCTTTTTTATAAAGCTGCATAAAGATCCACTGGGTCCATTTGTAATACTTCGGATCAATGGTAGCAATTTCTCTCGACCAGTCAATTGAAAGGCCGATGGATTTGAGCTGCCGCTTAAAATTATCAATGCTTTTTTGAGTTGTTATACGGGGGTGAATTCCTGTTTTTATTGCATATTGTTCTGCCGGCAGTCCGAATGCATCCCAGCCCATAGGGTGCATTACGTTAAAGCCTTTCATTCTTTTATAACGAGCAATAATATCAGTGGCTGTGTAACCTTCCGGGTGGCCTACGTGCAAACCTTCACTTGAAGGATACGGAAACATATCCAGTACATAATATTTGGGCTTATTATGATCTATCTCGGCGGCAAAGGTTTTATTGGATTCCCAAAAATCCTGCCATTTTCTCTCAATTTCAGTAAAATTATACTTCATATTATACAAAATTACAAAATTGTAATCTAATAATCAGTGGAATTATGCTTGTATAAAATACTGTTTTGATTCTGTTTTAATCACTAAATTTGCTGTTTACTGATATTTTTGCTGATATTATTTAAATCATAACTTTCAAAAAATTATGACAGAAAATATTTCAACCGAAAATAAGAATAATAAAATAACATTCCTTATTATTGCCGGGTACATTTTATTGTACGGCACTTTTGAATTAATTGCAAAGCTGACAGGAGATACAATTAAACCTGAAAACGCATTGCTGATCTGTGCCTGTGTATTGATAGTTGCTGTAATTGTTGAACTTGTTTTCTTTAGGAACAAATTTACAGTCCTGGTAAAAGTTCTGGGATTAAGTAAGCCGGGCTTAAAGGCAATTGTTACGTCACTGGTTATTACTTTGCTTTTGTTTTTGTGTTATCCTATGATAACAATAATAACCGGATATAAATTTATTATTCCAGATAACTGGTTATGGTTGGCTGTTGGAGTGTTTGCATTACATGGTATAGCTGAAGAAGTATTGTACCGTGGATTTTTATTCCGCCGGTTGCGTGAAGGCAGAAGCTTTTGGAAGGCTGCCTGGCTGGCTGTAATATTTTTTACAGCTGCACATATACCAATTCTTATAAGCCAGGGTTTGCTTGTAGGCGGTATGGCAGTACTGCTTGCAGTTGTTTCATCATTCCCTTTTTCTTACATGTATGAAAAAGGGAATAATACAATTTGGGCTCCTGCAATTGTTCATGCAGCAATTGATACAGTTATTCCAATACTTGCTTTAGGACCTAGTGATAATTCATCAACATTAGCTGTTACATTGTGGATGGCTGCAAGTATGATAATACCTTACCTGGTATTTTTGATTATGAGAAATAATCAGGCAGCAAAAACGGTATGAAAGTAGGTATTACAACATGTTAGTTTACCACATATACTACAAAACCTCAAAATTGAATTTTTTTTAAGCATTCATATAGCTAAATTTGCAGTCAGATATATAACCTGATTACAGTAGATAAATTAAAGAAAATTTGACCCACAGGCTAAAAGACATAAAATTAATTGTCATTGATATTGATGGTACTCTGGTTGATCAGAATGGCGAAGTAGGTCAAAAAACCCTGCAGCTCGCAAAGGAACTGAAAAAACAGAATATTTTATGTACTCTTTCTTCAGCAAGATCCTTTCATTTTTCATCACACATCGCAGATGAAATGGATATTGATATCCCGTTTGTTACACTTGACGGTGCATTGATAAAGAACAGAAAAGGTGAAACAATATATAAAGGATCATTAAAGGATTCGTTCGTTCACCGCGCAATTGAGCTTTCGGAAGATAATTACGGCAAGATAACAATGTGTGATGAGCATAATCTGTTTGTTACTCCAAGAAATTCCGTTGTGAAGGAATATACAAAGCTCAACGCTCCAATAAAGGAGATAACAGATTTTACAGGTGTGAAAAATATTCTTGAGATACTGATCTATTGTGAAGATAAGGCAAGTATGAAGAACATAAAACACAGTTTTGGTTTTTTTGAAAAGCTTGGTGTATCACTCAGTGTAACCAAATCACCCCGCAACGATTATTACCTGTTAACTATCAAGAAAAAAGAAAGCAATAAGCTTGAAAGCGTAAAACGCCTGGTTAAATATCTTGGATTAAACAAGAAAAATGTTGCAGTTATAGGCGACTGGCATAACGATATGCCCCTGTTTGATTTTGGCGCTTATAACATTGCAGTTAAAAATGCCATACCAGAGCTTAAACGCAAGGCTGATTATGTAACAAACTCCACCAACAACGAAGATGCTGTTGGTGAGGTACTTGAGCTTGTAAGGGCTCACGCATCAAACGGGGTTAATTAGTATACAGCTAAAATATCTTATTCCCTCACAAATTAGATTTTATTTTTGTAAAGTTTTTTTGATATTTGTTCACATTTCTGAACTGTCAGTTTCTGCAATTCTGCTTTAATTTTTGTTCATATTTATTGAATAAACCAAAATGTATAGGGATCTTAGGCGGAGGGCAGCTTGCCCGTATGTCAGCTTTTGCGGCTATCCGCATGGGCTTTGATGTTGCTATCCTTGAAAAAGAGAGCGGCTCGCCAGCAGGTTCACTCACATCCCTTGAATTTACTGGAAGCCCTTCAAATAAAAAGCTGTTGAAGAAGTTCGCAAAAGTTTGTGATGTTATTACTCTTGAAAATGAATTCATTGATTACCGTATACTTGAATACCTGGAATCATTAGACAAAAAAGTTTTCCCCTCATCATTAACTATATCCCTAATACAGGATAAGCTTATACAGAAACAAACACTTCTTAAAAATAATATACCTTTGCCAAAATTCACTGCTGTTAACCACAAAAGTGATTTTATTAAAACCAAAGCTCTCTTAGGATTACCATTTGTGCTAAAATCCAGGAAAATGGGTTATGATGGTTACGGCAATGCATTGGTAAAAAATGAAAGTGATTTTATTTCTGCTTTTGAAAAACTTACACACCGCCACTCAAAACTGCTTGCTGAAGAATTTGTTGATTTTAAAATGGAGCTTGCCGTTATGGCTGCAAGAACAAAGAAAGAAATGGCGGTTTATCCTGTGGTTGAAACGATCCAGAAGAACCACATATGCCATACTGTTATTGCGCCTGCAGGAATAAACAGTAATATCATAGATAAAGCACGTAAAATAGCCATCGAGTCAGTTAAGGCAGTAAAAGGATTTGGGTTATATGGCATTGAAATGTTCTATACAACCAGTGGTAAACTTTTAGTAAATGAAATGGCTCCAAGACCTCATAATTCAGGACATTACACCATTGAAGGCTGCGTAACATCACAATTTGAAAATCACATTCGTGCTGTCCTTGGTTTACCGCTGGGCTCAGCTGAAATGGTTAAGCCAAATGCAGTAATGATAAATTTACTTGGCAAAACAAATGGTGCAGGTGTAGTTAAAAATTATACCAGCGCACTTAGCGATAAAGATATTCATCTTCATATCTATGGCAAAAAGGCATCACGTATTGGAAGAAAAATGGGACATATTACTGTAACAGGAAATGACTTGAGGAATATTTTGGATAAGGCAATTAAAACTGAAAATAAGATAATCATTTAACTTTTCATATATTGTTTAGTCAACAACAGTAGTTTTTTTTCTCTTTGTCATTCCTGCGAAAGCAGGAATCTTTATCAATTATACTATAATAATAAATATTAAATATATACGTGTATAGTTTTTATGTTTATATTCTTGCAAGTAAAAAAGATGGTGTTTTATATACCGGTGTTACTAACTGTTTGGTTAAAAGGATCTATGAACATAAACATAACTTGAACGATGGTTTTTCTAAAATGTATTTCGTAAAAAGGCTTGTTTACTTTGAGGAATACAAATATATTAATGAAGCGATAGCCCGTGAAAAATGTATTAAGCGGTGGAAACGTGATTGGAAAATAAGATTGATCGAGGATGATAATCCTGAATGGAAAGATCTATATTCGGATATTGGTGGTGATGCATATGAGATCAGTATGAAAAACTTTAATAAAAAATCAAAAACAAGATTCCTGCCTTCGCAGGAATGACAATAAAATTTTATCATGAAAACAAAACCAATAATAGGTATAATAATGGGGAGTGATTCAGATCTGCCCACTATGCAGGAAACTGCGGATGTTTGTGAAGCATTTGGAGTCTCTTACGAAATGAAAATAACATCAGCACACCGTACACCAAACTTTATGGCAAAGTATGCTGAAGGTGCTCATAAGCGGGGGATAAAAATAATTATTGCGGGGGCTGGCGGTGCAGCCCATTTACCGGGAATGGCCGCATCTCACTCACCTTTGCCTGTGATTGGTGTTCCTATCCGTTCAAAAGCTCTTGAAGGAATTGATTCCCTGCTTTCTATCGTACAAATGCCGGCAGGGATTCCCGTAGCTACTGTTGCAATAGGTAATGCTAAGAATGCAGGATTACTGGCCATGGAAATTCTTGCAACCAGTAATAAAAGCCTGTTAAAAAAAATACTGGCATTTAAAAGGAAAATGGCACTGGAATCCATGGCTAAAAATAAAAAAATTAAAAAGATGTGATTTTATTCTAACTGATTTTAAATGCCGTGTTTATGGTATACAATCATAACCCTTATTAGTTAATATTTGTGTTACTTAATTTTTGTTTAATAAATTAGTTGCTATTTGGGTATATTTGAAATCTATATTAAAAAATCAAAGTTTATGACAAAAACCATAACAGGAATAATATCTCTGTTTATATTTACGGTTATGCTTGTATTTACAGGCTGTACCAAAAAGAGTGAAACTGAGTTAAGAAAAGAAAAGGATTCACTTGAACAGGTTAAATATGATGAAATTATTAAAGAATTAATTGACTCAAACCTGATAAGGAGACGTGACAGTACCGATATATACGGAACAGGAAATTTTGATTACAGGGATTCACTGGAATCTTATCACAGGGGTTACAGCATTCCAAGGGATAGTGTTTACAAGGTATGGAATACAAAAGCATTCCAGGAGCTCAACGAAATGATAAAGAAAAAACCTGTGAACCCGGGTCCGTATCTGGATAGAGGCAACCATTTCCAGAATATAAAATTTTACCGTGAGGCTATTTCAGATTATAATGAATATATAAGGCTGACTCAGTCAAATCACTCTGCATACATGAACCGCGGTAATGCATATGAAAGATTTAAGATATATGATTCTGCAATGGCTGATTATAATATGGTACTCTTTTTAAAACCTGATGACACTATTGCAAACTTTAATAAAGGTAATATTTATGATATACTCGGTAAACCTGATTCTGCTGTTTACCAGTATGATACTGTTATTATAAAAGATCCGACACTTGCAAAAGGCTATTATAACAGGGGTACTTCATACCTGGCACAGCGCAAATTCAAAGAAGCAGCACGTGACTGGGAGCAGGCAATACTGCTGAACAGAATGTATGAAACAGAGCTTAGACCAAAAATAAATAAGATACGGCCGCTGATACGGTAAGTAGTACTAAAAAATATTTCACTTAAAAACGTTTACGGCTTTAAGTGGGGAAATAAAAAAGGAATGACTTTTTTGTCATTCCTTTTAATTTATAGATGAACTTAAAATTTATTCCCTGTAAACTGACCATTTACCGGCTGATTTAACATCAAGTATATAAGCAGTCGTTTCCGGAATTTCCAATTCTTTTTTTCCTTTAAAATCACCGGAACCTTCTGCCAAAACTGCCAGAAACGTTCCGTCATTTTTTAGTAGTGTAATTTTGAATGAACCTGTGCCCTGGTGCATAATATAAAATGTTGCAGGACCCTTTATCAGATCATGCATCTGGTTTTTATCACCTTCAAATATTTCAGCTATTCTGTACTGGTCTTTATTTATATCCGCAGTATCTTTGGGCTGAACTTTGTAATTATCAACGAAATCTTTTTTCTTATCTTTACTGCAGCCGGTAAGCAAAATTGAGAAGATAATTATTGAAAATGCTGTTTTTGCGAAATTTTTCATTATTTTTCTAACTTTTTTACGGTATTACAACTCGTTTTTTTATTATCTAAACTTACTATAATTATTACAAAAATTCAACTTAAATATGTTATATAAATACTTAATTATTGTTTTAATATTATCAGCTCTTATTCTTGGATGCGCAAAAAGAAACCCGGAAGATTCAGCAAACCACCTTAAAAACGGTATAGAGCTCCAGAATAAAGGCAAACTAGATGACGCAATGAACGAATTTAACCAGGCAATTGAAATGGATAAAAAGAACCAGACAGCCTGGTATCACCGCGGTGTATTAAATGTTTCAAGGAATAACCTGCCTAAAGGAATTGAAGACCTGACTGAAGCAATCAGTATTGCTCCGGATACAGCCAGGTTTTATGATGCCCGCGGATATGTTTATATCACAATGAATGACTACAGCAAAGCAATGGAAGATTATGAAAAGGCTGTTGAAAAAGATCCAAAGAACGCAGTTTATGTTAACAGACGAGGCTATGTATATGCGCTGCTGAAAGATTATGTTACAGCGGTAAAGGATTACACTAAAGCCATTGAGCTTAATCCCAAATACGAAGATGCATATTCAAACCGCGGATTTTCTTATTTAAGCCTTAATAAATTTGAAAATGTTGTAGCAGATTTTACAAAAGCTATAGAGCTGAATCCAAAACGAGCTGTGTATTACAATACAAGAGGATATGCTTACTCAAACATGAAGAGATTATTTGATGCGCTGCCTGATTATGATAAAGCTATCCAGACAGATTCAACACTTGCCGATGCGTACATTAACCGCGGATATGTATACCTGAATACAGACCAGTTCCAGTTTGCACTCCAGGATTTTGATAAAGCAATAAAACTTGGTTCAACAGCGGCACTAAATTATAATGCCCGGGGTTTTGCATTTTCAAATTTAAGGCAGTACCCTCAGGCCATTAATGATTATACAAAGGCAATTGAGCTTGATCCGAACTTAACTGATGCTTATGTGAACAGGGGATTTTCTTATTTCAATTCAATGGATAAGACCAACGCTTTAAAAGACTGGCAGACAGCAGTAACGCAAAAACCTGCCTTGGATAGTACGTTAAAGAATTATATGGAAAAGGCAAAGAAGTAATAAAATAAATTTTTTTGATTCAAATATTTACCTCCGTTTAAATGGGCAGATTACCACTGCCCTTTTTTTTATCTCTCGGTAAATTCAATAGGCACTGCTTCACCCTGAATCATAACCCTCAAGCCAGTGGGTGCCTCGCCGTTATTTACAACAAATGCTATAGTATTGATCCCTTTTATGAAGCCTTCTTTAATTTCAAACGGGTAAAAACCATTCTGAAATGCATTATATTGTGTAATGTAACCTGTACTTTTTCCGTTTATCAAAATATCAGCACCGTTATTATCAGTTGTCCAGAAACCTTTTATCTCAGCAGTTTCAGGCTTGAACCCATGCAGTGAAAAGGATAAAGTGTACACATAAATACCGGGTGAATTCCACTCACCTGCATCTGCTCTGGGTGCTATCCATTTGCTGGCATTATCATTATATACCCATGCTCCCAGCGGGAAAACATCTGACATAACTACCTTAGCATCCGGTCCGGTAAACATCGGGTCAGCACTTAAGCTCAGCACGTAATGCGGATCCGTTTCACCGTCAGCAATAAGCATTTTGTTATTATCAACTCCTGTATTGAACAAAGTTGGTATTGGAATTTTCTTTAACTCCTGCGCACTCAGGCTAAGTACAGAAATTAATATAATTATACAATATTTATATATGCTCATAAATTTTAATCCTTTATATAAATTATTACAATTTATAAAACATAGCAATATCAAATAAAAATCCCGTTTTTGTTTATTCATCCGATGACTTGAAGTCATCGGATGAATTTATTAACCTAAAAAAAGCGACCCCTTGAGGCCGCTCTTTTTTTACTTTATTGAATTTCGTTTCACATCTCACGTTTCACGTATTACACTTCATAATATAAATGGAATTCATACGGATGCGGTCTTAAAGCCATTGGTTTTACTTCGTTCTCAACCTTGTAATTTATCCATGTTTCAATCAGGTCATCAGTGAATACTCCGCCTTTTTTGAGGTATTCGTTATCATTTTCAAGATGCTCAAGGGATGACTCAAGATTATCCGGTGCCTGCGGAATATTTTTCAGCTCTTTGCTGCTTAAGTGATAAATATCCATTTCCATTGCTTCACCCGGATCAATTTTATTCTGAATTCCGTCAAGGCCAGCCATCAGCATTGCTGAAAATGCCAGGTACGGGTTTGCAGTGCCATCCGGACACCTGAATTCAACACGTTTGGCTTTCGGGCTGTCAGAGTACATCGGGATTCTGATAGCAGCACTTCTGTTTGCTTTGGAGTATGCCAGGTTAACAGGTGCTTCGTAACCGGGTACAAGCCTCTTGTATGAATTTGTTGTTGGATTAGTAAAAGCTAAAAGTGAAGGTGCGTGTTTCAATAAACCGCCGATATAATGCAATGCCATCTGGCTTAAGCCTGCATA
>CAZOAP010000037.1:0-17979 GCA_964577645.1 uncultured Ignavibacteriales bacterium | reverse complement strand
TGCAAATGTAAACTTAAACTCTGGTAACTACAGTAATATGACTACCACTTCGATTAGCGGTGGTACTGCTATTAGTCTGAATATAGCACGCCTGGGTGCCTGTTACCGTATGACTCCCGGAACATATTTACTCGGAAGGATCAGATTTAATAGGGTAGATACTACCGGATGTATTACTTTGAACATGAGAACAACAGTTTCAGGATTTTCGGTAGTACAGGATTCCATCACACAGTGGTTTGCTCCTGCAGATTTTGATTCACTGGCAACATCACCTGCAGGTTGTATCAGGCTCGACTTCCTGACAGGTTTAGCCGGAAATGAAAATGAAATGCCTACTGTATTTAAACTGTACAATAATTATCCCAATCCTTTCAACCCGATAACATCTATCAAGTATGATATTCCGCAAAATACATTTGTAAAAATGAGCGTATATGATATACTTGGTAAATTAGTGACAAATTTGGTGAACAAAGAAATGACACCGGGAAGATATGAGGCAGTTTGGGATGCTACTAATTATGCAAGCGGTACGTATATATATAAGCTTGAAACAAAGAATTTCACCGATGTTAAGAAGATGATTCTGGTAAAATAATTCTGATTCTTCGAAAATCGTTAATTGATAAACCCGGAGAAACTCCGGGTTTTTTTTATTTCCTTAACATAATCACATCTTAAGAAAAACGAACAATTAATCTGTATAATTGGAATATTGAATGCGAGGTTAAACCATTATTATTTGGTTGTTTAATGTTAATTGTAAATTAAGTAATTTTACATTATGCAGGATATCCGTTTTAAATTAAAGAGGCAGCTTGAAATACTTGGAATAATTTTATCTCAAAACTACCCCGGTGTGATAAGATCAGCAGACCTTGCATATATGTTTGAAGTTGAAGAGCTTACTATTATGCGCGACCTGCAGCAATTAAGAGCGGGCGGAATTGATGTTCACTCAACCAAAAAACACGGTGTGTGCATAAATAAAAGATTGCCCGATGAATTGCTGCTGGAACTCATTCAGCAGTATTCCTCACTTTATACAACAGCACCGTTTGCTGATAAATCAACTAACCTGCTTGTTAACAGGCTTGGTGAAAAATCACTGGCAAATTTTGTTGTACTGCAGTTAGCCTGCGAAAAGAATCAAACTGTTGCAATTGATTATGAAAAAGATAACGGTATGCTTGATTTTGGTAGAGAGATCAATCCTGTACTGATATTCCAGAGAGAAAATTACTGGAGGGTTTTAACTTTTTCTAACGGTATTTTCAAACAATTCCATCTGAATAAATTGCTCGAGGTAAGACCGGTAAATAAACATTTTGATAAGATAGATGAAGATGTTCTGGAAGAGGTATTTAAGTTTTCCTGGAAAAGCTGGGTTGGGAATGAAAAACACAATATCAAATTATCGTTTTCTAAGATATGGAAGGAACGGATAAAACCCAAGCAATTAATGACAAATGAAACTTTCAGTGAAATTGAAGATGGTTCATTCATTTATGAAACTACTGTGAACTCTCTGGATGAGCTGGCAAGCTGGATAGTTAGCCGCGGTAAAGGTGTAAATGTAATTGAGCCTGAAGACCTTAAACAGAAGGTAATAGCCCTTGCAAATGAAACTCTGAGTAACTACAAAATATAATGATTTTACCCTAAATCTCACAAATTTTGCATAAATTAATAATATTGATTATGTATGATTTATATCAATTTTTTTTAATAAAAAAAGTATGATATTTGTATAGAGTGGAAAAGTTTAACCCATAATAAACATATATTTAGTTTTTAAAATTTAATAGATATCTAAAAATAAAGATACAGAGGTCATAAAATGAGCGACAAAAATTTTAACGCCTATCAGATGGCACAGGCACAGTTTGATAAAGTAGCGGATATTTTAACATTAGATGAATCGGCAAGACAGCTCTTAAGAGAACCATTACGCGAGTATCATTTTTCAATTCCTGTTAAAATGGATGATGGCACCACAAAAATATTTAAAGGATTCAGAGTACAGCATAACGATGCATTTGGTCCTTCAAAAGGCGGAATAAGATTTCACCCAATGGAAACTATTGATACAGTCCGTGCACTTGCAATGTGGATGACATGGAAATGCGCAGTTGTGGGCATTCCTTTGGGCGGCGGCAAAGGCGGAGTTATTTGTGACCCCCATAATTTAAGCATGAGAGAACAGGAGCAGATCTGCCGCGGATGGGTAAGACAGCTTGCAAAGAACGTTGGCCCTATAAACGATGTACCTGCTCCGGATGTTATGACAAACGCTCAGCACATGTTATGGATGCTTGATGAATTTGAAGTTATACATGGCGGAAAGCACCCGGGCTTTATTACCGGTAAACCCGTAGGTATGGGCGGCTCACTTGGAAGAACTGAAGCTACAGGTTATGGTGTTATTTTTACACTTCGCGAAGCCTGTAAGAAAAAAGGCTTGAAAATAGAAGAAACCACTGCTGCATTCCAGGGATTCGGAAATGTTTCTCAGTATGCACTACAGTTATATACCCAGTTGGGAGGAAAAGCTATTTGTGTATCATGCTGGGATCAGAAAGACCAGACATCATATACATTTAAAAGAGATTCCGGTATCAGCTTTGATGAACTAATGAGAATAACCGATAAATTTGGCGGTATAGATAAAACAGAAGCAAAAAAATTAGGCTATGAAATTCTGCCGGGTGATGTATGGATAGAACAGAAGGTTGATATACTTATTCCTGCTGCTCTGGAAAACCAGGTTCGCGGTGATAATGCAGTTAAGATTGCTGATACAGTCAAGATAGTTGCTGAAGGCGCAAACGGACCGACTACACCAGAAGCAGACAAAGTATTCCAGAAGAAGGATATTTTCGTTATCCCTGATTTTCTTGCCAATGCTGGCGGCGTTACATGCAGTTACTTTGAACAGGTTCAGTCTAATATGAATTACTTCTGGACAAAAGAAGAAGTACTTACAAAGCTTGATAATATCATGTCTTCTGCTTTTGAAGCTGTTTATGATACTTCAGTTAAAAACAAGCTTTACATGAGGGATGCAGCTTATGTTATTTCAATTTCCAAAGTTGCACACGCATGTAAAGATAGAGGCTGGCTGTAAGATTTTAACTATAATCTGAATTTACAATAGCCGGGGCTTAAACCCGGCTATATTTTTTTATATGATTTTCAATTAACTTCCTTGAAGTTATTTTCTTCAACCGGAATAAAATTTTATAATATGAGCGAAAAAACACAGCCTATAGAACATCTTGTCAGAGAACTTGAAGAAAGAGCCAAAGAGCTTAACTGCCTGTATAAAATTGAAGATACCCTTAATCATTCTGATATCACTCTTGATGAAGCGTTCAGCCTGGTAGTTGACGCTATACCTCCCGGCTGGCAGTACCCAGATATTACAAGAGTAAGACTGGAATATAAAGGTAACACATATACCACAGAGCATTTTTCTGAGAGTATATGGTTTCAGAGAGCTGATATTAAGGTAAATGAAGAAGTTGTCGGGCATATTTCGGTTTATTATATCAAACCTGTCAGAGATCACGATGAAGGACCTTTTTTAAAGGAAGAAAGAAAACTCCTAAATACAATTGCTGAACGTCTTAGTCATTTTATTCTGCACAAGGATACATTTGCTTTCATCTCTGAACTGCAGGAAATACGGGAAGTAACTTCAGGTAATTTAAAGCATAAATGGCAGGTAGTACTTGATATGCTTTACAAAACCGATAAACCTCTTTTTAATACAATCATCCGCAAACTGCTACACAATTTATGCTGGCAGGAAAATAAAGAAGCTCAAAAACTTCTGAAAGATGCAGGCATTGAACAAAAATCAGTTATGGATGAAGATGGTGATTCAGTTTTTGAAGATAATAAACCGCTCAAAAAGAAATCTCTTGATAATGCTTCTTTCGTGCAGTCTGTTATAAGGCTTGCAGATGAAAATCTTAGAGATGACGAAATACTTGCCAAGTTACAAAAGTGGATATATGAAGATAAATGCAGCGGGCTTGTAAAAGCCGTAGAAACAATGGAAACATCGCTGAATGAAATTTCCGAAGCGTTAAGGAAATATTACCCGCTTCTTTCAAATGGAGAGCTATCCCCTTCAATTGAAAAAGGATTGAAAGTATCACTTATAAGGAGGTTTTTCACAGATCAGACTGAGTTTATTTCCATTGCAAAAGAATTTGTTGATATAAACGATTTTTATGACCTGACCGATAGAATAATCCTGCCATCAAAGAGTTACGGAAAACTTGGAGGTAAATCAGCAGGCATGTTCCTGGCATCAAAGATAATTGCCAAGAAGGCAAAGACATCTGATAAATTCAAAAATATTAAAATTCCCAAAACATGGTTCATACCATCTGATGGTATAATGCATTTCCTTCATTATAATGAGCTTGAAGAAGTAATTGAGCAGAAGTACAAAGATATTGAAGAAATCAGAAGAGAATACCCGCACATTGTGCAGATATTCAAGAACTCTGATTTTACTTCAGAGTTCATTAATGGAGTATCCGTGGCTCTTGATGATTTTGGTGACTGCCCATTGGTTGTAAGAAGCTCAAGCCTGCTTGAAGATCAGTTTGGTGCTGCATTTTCAGGAAAATACAAAAGTCTTTTTATAGCAAACCAGGGAACAAAGAGCGAAAGATTGCTTGCTCTGCTTGATGCAATTTCTGAAGTTTATGCTTCAACGTTCGGACCCGACCCAATTGAATACCGGGCTGAAAGGAATCTGCTCGATTTCCATGAGGAAATGGGTATTATGATACAGGAAGTTGTTGGAACAAAGATCGGGAAGTACTTTATGCCTGCATATGCAGGTGTTGCTTTCAGCAATAATGAATTCCGCTGGTCACCCCGCATAAAACGTGAAGATGGTCTTATCAGACTTGTGCCGGGTCTGGGTACCCGCGCAGTAGACAGGCTTGGCGATGATTATCCGATACTGCTAGCTCCGGGACAGCCTAACCTTAGGGTAAATGTATCCTTTATGGAAAAAATAAAATATACCCCGCAGCATATAGATCTTATTGATCTTAGTACAAATGAGTTTGAGACACACAAAATTAGTGCAATAATTAAGGAAACCGGAAATAAATATCCCGGACTGAAAGGTATGGTCTCAATAATTAAAGATAACCATATTACTCAGCCAATGGGATTAAATGCTGATTACGAAAACGATGATATTATCATTACATTTGAAGGGTTGATTTCCAACAATATTTTTGTACCCCAGATAAAATTTTTACTCGATACACTTCAGGAAGGTATGCGCAGTCCAGTTGATATTGAGTTCGCATCAAACGGTACCGATTTTTACATTTTACAGTGCCGCTCGCAAACAAAGTCTAAGGAAATACAGCCTGATCCTATCCCAAGAGATATCCCCAGAAAGAAAGTAGTCTTTACTGCAAATAAATATGTATCAAACGGTAAGGTACCGGAAATCTCGCATATTGTTTATGTTGACCCGCAGAGTTATTATAACGTTGGTTCAAGGGATGAACTCGTAGAAATTGGCAGAGCTGTTGGCAAGCTTAACAAAATTCTTCCCAAACGCAGGTTCATATTAATGGGACCAGGCAGGTGGGGCAGCAGGGGTGATATTAAGCTTGGGGTTAATGTTACTTATTCCGATATCAATAATACTTCAATGCTTATTGAAATAGCAAAACAGGTAGGCAATTATACCCCTGATCTTTCGTTTGGAACACATTTTTTCCAGGACCTTGTTGAGGCTTCAATAAGATATTTGCCTCTTTACCCCGATGCTGAGGATGTGATTTTTAACGAACCGTTCTTCCGTAAATCAGAAAATATGCTGGAGCACCTTGTACCGGAATACAAGCATCTTGGTGATACCATTAAAGTTATTGATGTAACACATGCAACTGACGGACAGATATTGAGAGTGCTTATAAATGCTGAGCTTGAAGAAGCAATTGCCTTTCTTGATGAGCCAAAAGCATCTAAAGTCACAGCGCTGGATACCAGCGAATATGTTGAGTGGCAGCCAAGCAATTACTGGCAGTGGAGGTATAAAATGGCAGAAAGAATGGCTGAACTTATCCCGGCTGATAAATTTGGCGTAAAAGGATTTTATATTTTCGGTAGTTCTAAAAATGCCAATGCCGGTCCGGCCAGTGATATTGATCTTCTTATACACATCGAAGAAAATGCTGATGTTGAAAAACTGAATCTATGGTTTGATGGCTGGAGCCAATGTTTAAGCGAGCTAAACTACCTTAAAACGGGCTATACTTCGGATGGGCTGCTGGATATTCATTACGTTACCGATGAAGATATAGAAAAACGAACCAGCTTTGCAAGTAAGATTGGTGCAATTACTGATCCCGCAAAACAGCTTAAGATAGGTAAGTAAATGATTGATCTTAATTCATCCGGTGACTTAAAGTCATCGGATGAATTTCTATCTCATATTAAAACTCTTGCAGCATTTTCAGGACATTTTGTATCAAACTCAATCACAGAAAGCTGGCTATCTGAATTAGATGCATTAAAACACACTGTTTTTCCAATTTTATCCTGCCAATGCCCTGTAATATCTGTTGATTCATGTATATGACCGTGTATAGTAATAAGGGGCTGATTTTTCTCAATGAATTTTCTTATGGCGAAACTCCCTACACTTTGTATTTCTTTATTACCATTTATACATTTTCCCTGTATCTTATCAAGGTTTGTATCAACAGGCGGTGAGTGGAAAAGGCAAATTGTATTGCTGAAATCCGTTATATCTTCTGATAGTTCTTCAAGGTCATCTTTTATTGTGGTGTACTTTTTTATATTGGCCGGAATTTCGACAGTCCTTATTCCATCTTCAGGCGAAACAGTATCCCGTGGCAGATAACGTGATATATCATATTTCTCCCAATCCTTAAGCAAAAATGGTGTAGGTGGAACGTAAGGATATCCTAAAACCGTATAACCGGTTTGATTGAGAACCATTTTATTTGAAAAATGCAGCAATCCTTTTAATTCAAGATACCTAAGGTGTTCGCAGCTTACTGCGGCATCGTCATTTCCTGTTATAACAAAAATATCAGGATATCGCGCATTTATTCCGTCTTTAAGTTCGCTTAGCAAAGGTTTCAAAGTGTTCTCGATAAACTCAAGCGGTTCTGTTACATAATAGTTCGGCAGGATGTCACCGGCAATAAAAACAGCATCAGGCAGATTCTGTTTTATATAAATGCAAAGTTTCCTGTATTTTACATCGTTACCGTGAATATCGCTTACACATATTGCCTTCATATCACAAATTTAAATATTGTAATATTAATGTGATACTCAAATTTATCTGCAATAATTCACAATATAAAGCTTACTTATTTTAATGATGCAGCTATCATTTTCTTTAATACTTTCAGATCAATATCTTCAAGCTTATTAATATAGAGACAGCCGGAACCTGTTTTATGTTTACCTAGTTTTTTAAGTGATTCTGTATGTTTTTTAACCCCTGAAGTTAAATAAATTGATAAATTTGTTTTGCGCGGTGCAAAACCAATCTCCATCCAGTCAACCTCCCTGCCTGTTGCAGGACTTTTATATCTTTTTATTCCAAAACCAATAATTGAATTGCTCCATAACACCGGCTTTTCACCTGAAATCTTTTTCATCATATCATAAAGCACAAAGCTATCCTTCCGCTTTTGTTCATTTTCAATATTATTTATGAATTCTTCAATATTTGCTGTTGTTGGTTTTGTCTTTATTACAGCCAGCTTAGATTTTTTTTCAGCCATATTTAATATTATTTTGTTTGCTATTCCGTTTTTGTAAAAAAAAAATATAGACTTTTAATCATCCAAACCCTTCCCGCTCAGAATATGTTTCATGTATTTTTCAACCCTTTGCTCTCTTGTTTTTGATTGTTTGGCTGAAGAAAAGTACAGCAAATATCCTCTTTGCCTTCCCGGAGTTAAAGCATAAAAAGCGGTTTTCAGCTTTGGCATTGCATCCAGCCTGTCCTGGAATTCCTCCGGTATTTCAT
Organism: uncultured Ignavibacteriales bacterium; assembly: GCA_964577645.1. Taxonomy (GTDB): domain Bacteria; phylum Bacteroidota; class Ignavibacteria; order Tepidaquicellales; family OLB5; genus OLB5. The sequence continues at coordinate 9,914 of CAZOAP010000037.1, read as the reverse complement.
ACTCTGCTGTTTTCTTAAATTTAACCTTCAAACCTTTTTTTTCTATATCTACAGATTCTTTGATGTAAGAAATCAGGACCGGCTTTAGCTCGCTTATCTCTTCAAGACTAATAAAACGCATCTGCCTGGCTGATTGTACATTTTTTGTCTGTTGTATCAGCACTTTTTCCGTATCCTTTAATAATGCGCCTTTAAAAAAAAGTACTGCGCAATAATCTTTAAAAATGTGGATTAGTACAATGTTCTTATCCTCATGCGAATAACAGGGGCAGCCCCATTTCAGCTCTTCATTAAGTCCGCTGCTTAGGATTATCTCCCTCAGTTTATTAATCTCTTTCTGCCATTTGCGGGGTTTATCAAAATACCAGTCAACTTTTGGATTTTTAATGCTTTTTTTCATTACTTTTGTTCAATTATACTTTTAATTTTCCTCTGAAACCTCTTGCCGCGTAATATGATTCAGCACCATTGTGATACACAAACACCTTACCGTACCGGTAATCAGCAAAAATAGCTCCGCCAAGCTTCCTGATATCGGCCGGTGTATGTATCCAGCTGGATGTTTTTGTATCAAACTTGCCCAGCGTCTGCAAATTGCGGTATTCATCTTCTGTTAATATCTCAATGCCTATTTCCGAAGCCATTGCTATGGCGCTGTTTTTTGGTTTATGTTCTTTTCTTGAATCAAGTGCTGCCTTATCGTAACATAAGCTTCTGCGGCCGGCCGGTGATTCCAAAGAACAATCACAAAATATAAACTCACCTGTCTTTTTATCAAAGCCAATTACATCCGGCTCTCCGCCTGTTCTTTCCATTTCACCTAGTGATAATAGTTTATCAGGGTTTGCTTCAAGCTTTGAATGCACTTTATCCCAAGTGATTCCTTTGTGACGGTTCATGTTGTTCTCAAAACGGGTTTTAAGTGTTTTCAGAAACTCATCATTTTCCTGAAATGATATATTTTTATTGTTATTTTTTTTACTCATGTTATTTAATTAAGCTTAATTTAAATTACGGGTTTAATTTTTGATAATTGCTGAATTAATTTTTCTCTCCGGAGGCCTGAAATACCATGATACAATAGTTAAGACGAGCAGCAGCATTGGCGGCAGAATTTCATATCCTGTACCAACAATAATATGAGAAATTACTGCACCTGACATAGCAAAGAAAAAACCGGCATATGCCCATTCTTTTAATAATGGGTATTTTGGTATTAATACAGCAATAACCCCAAGTATCTTCCATATTCCAAGGATGGTAAGTATATATGCGGGGTAGCCAAGTGTTGTAATGCTATCTAACGCGCCTGAGCCTTCTTTTTCCTTTAACAGCTGTATTGCTCCTGTTGAGACCATTCCCAATGCAAGCCATACAGTCGAAGCCCAGTATATTATTTTATTTCTTTTTGACATATTACTTCATTTTAATTTATTCACAATATCCTGCAGCCTGTTATGCGCCATATTTATACCTGAGGCAAATGGCAGCTTCAGCATTTGCTCCCTTGCACTGTTTGACTTATATATTATCTGCATGTTGAGTCTGCTTGTATCATCTGTCAGTTTTTCAAACTCAAGGAATTCAAGCTGGACAGGGAAAGGAGTATTTTCCATTTCAAAAGTTCTGATAATGCGTTTATCAGGTGTAAACTCATGAATAGTTCCGTTAGCTTTGAAAACTACATTTCCTGAGGGATCAGATGTTTCGAAAATGTAAGAACCATGCTGTTTATTTTCAAGCTTTATAACCTTGGTGCCCATCCATTGTTCAATAATTTCCGGTTCTTCATATGCTTTAAAAAGTAATTCCACAGGAAGCTCAAATTCACGAGTTATAACAAGATCCTGTTTACCTTCTTCAGCATTAATTTTAGTTTTTAATTCCATTTTATTTTTTATTTGTTTTATAATTTTTCATAACGGATTCAAGTTTATTAAACCTGTCATCCCACATTTTGCGGAAAGGTTCAAGGAAGTCAGCTACTTCTTTCATTTTTTTGGGGTTAAGGTGATAAAATATTTCCCTGCCGTTTTGTTCAGGTTTAACAAGTTCGCACTCAGTTAATATATGCAGGTGTTTTGATACAGTAGGTCTTGCAGTTTCAAAATTAGATGCAATTGTACCTGCTGTCATTGATTGTGCTGCCACCAATAGAAGTATTGCCCTTCTAGTCGGATCAGCAATTGCCTGGAATACATCTCTTCTTAAATTCATAGTGTAGTTATTTGGCTACAAATATAAGCGTAGTTATTTAGCTACGCAAGTCTTTAGATAAAAATATTATTTTATATTTTCGCAAATAAATATAAATCAATAACTTATTTTAAGTAGGTTACTTTATAAAATAAACAGATTCAAAAAGTTATTATTACATTTCCTTTTTTGTGTCCTTTATCTACATACCTGTGTGCTTCAATAATTTGCTCCATTGGGTATACTCTGTCAATAACAGTCTTTAGCTTACCTGATTCACAGAGTTCTTTAAGAAAATTCAGGTCCTTTGCTTTTAGTTTTATATTTCCTGAAAGTGCCAGTGAAGTTAAAAATTTTCCTTTTCGAGTCAAAGCAATTCTTCGTTTTAGCAAAGGTATCTTTCCAACAGTATCAAAGATCACATCATATACTTTACCTGTTTTAGTGAAGTCTGTCTTCATGTAATCTATTGCTTTAACAGCTCCGAGTGATCTGACCAGTTCCAGATTGATTGTACTGCATACTGCAGTAACCTCCGCTCCAAAATAAAGCGCTAATTGTATTGCGCATGTACCTACACTGCCTGATGCACCATATATCAATACTTTTTGTCCTTTCTGAATATTTGCCTTTCTCAGATTTATCAAAGCAGTCAAACCTGCATTGGATACCGGTGCTGCTTCTTCATATGTCATATTAACAGGTTTTAAAGCAATCGCAGCATTTTCCTGTAAACAGCAATACTCAGCATAAGCACCCAGCCTGAACTCAGTAGATGCAAAAACAGCATCCCCGGGCTTAAATTTAGTGACTTTTTTCCCAACGCTTACAATATCCCCTGCAAGCTCCATTCCCAATATTTTCTTCCTTGGTTTTCTAAACCCGATCATAAAGCGCATTAGTGGTTTGAAAAGGAAATCCCTGAATGCACCCAGCCCCGGTTCAAAACGCCTTATCTTTGTATCTCCAATATGCACAGTTGTTGCTTTCACCTTTATCAACACTTCATCATCCCGCGGCATGGGTTTTTCCACCTCTTTAATCTGAAGTACTTCAGGAGCTCCGTATTCACTGCAAATGATTGCCTTCATAATATTACCGGCTTAAAATTTAGCTATAGAAAAAATACTTATATCTTTTGATCCTGCTTTACTTAATTAATATCATTTTTCTGGTTTGAAAGTATTTCCCAGCTTCAAGTTTGTAAAAATATACCCCGCTGCACAGCATTACGGCATTAAAATAAATTTTATAGCTTCCGGGTTTTAGTATTTCATTGAGCAGGGTAACTGCTTCCTTACCGGTGGCATCATACACTTTCAGCATTGTTTGTGATTGCTGCGGTATATCAAACTCAATACTTGTAATAGGGTTAAACGGATTTGGATAGTTCTGAAGAAGCCTGAATTCATCGGGCACAAGCTCATTAACCGGGTTCAGACCTATCTGCTGTACAATATTCAGTGTAAATGTACATGATGCGATTGCACCTGAAGTATCAATTGCATTCACTTTGATATTAAGTGATGTTGAAGAAGCAATCGTTCCTGAAAAAGTTCTGGTTGTAGAATCAAATCTTAACCAGCCGGGCAGGGGCGAACCATTGCCTAGTGAAGCTGAATAAGTAAGAGTATTATTTCCATCATCGTCAAAAAATGTAGAATCGGGTATTGTATATACATACTGTTTTCCTGCTGTATCTGTTTGGTTCGGTATCTGGTTCTTTAAATATGGCGTATAATTTGTGTACTTCAGGCTGTCAATTATATTATCAATTCTGCACCAGTATGTATTATACGATGTCCATGCATTACTTCCGCGTGTAAAGAAAAGATACTTATTATCCTGTGTAACAAATGGGCCGTATTCCCATGTAGGTGTAGGGTAGTTAATATGACTGCCAAGGGATTTTGAGTTTGTCCATCCCCCGCTGCTTTTTTTATAGCTTATATACAGGTCACCAGTCACTGAAGCGGAGTGCCTTGCATGAATTATAAATGATTCATCCCTTGCTATAAAAAAATCACTTTCATCAAGTGATGTATTTACGGGCAAACCGATATTTATTACACTTGTATCAGCACCATTTATTATAATTTTGCCTATATCCCTGAGTGATGAGCCCGGGAAATTTGTTGATGTATAAATATTATTCAGTGTAGTAGATTGTGTATAATGAGACTGGTTGCTGAAATGGAACATTTGCACCGGTGTGCTCCACCCTGTAACTGTTCTGCGGGAATAATATGTTTCAGCCCTGTCATAAGTGATACTTGCCTGCATAAACAAAATACTGTCATTCGGAGATAATGCCGGAGCCACATACCCGCTAAAGAGCTCGGTTGATATCTGCCATCTGTTTTCATAGTACCTGTAATACAATACTTTTGAAACACTTGGCGGGTATGTATTTAACTGACCGAAATAGATCTCTTTTCCGTCATTGGATATTGTGATCCTTTCGATGGATCTAAGACTTCCATTTACCGGCAGCACGAATATTTTAGGCTCATAACCCGGGGGAATCTGACCAAGGTAAAGACTATCGTTTGGAATTGGCTGTGCAAAACAGGTGTATAACAGGGCTGAAAAAGTTATAAAAAATATTATTGTTTTCATTTTATTATTATTTTGATTAAAGCATAACAAACCTTATTACTATAATGATCCTTACTTCACTAAAACCATTTTTCTGGTTTGAGTAAAATTTTCAGTTTCCAATTTATAAAAATATACTCCGCTGCTCAGGTTTCCGGCATTAAGCTCAACTTTGTAACTTCCGGGTCTTAATAATTCATTCACCAGCACAGTTATTTCCCTGCCTGTTAAGTCATATACCTTCAGTATCGCATGTGATTGATTTGAAATATCAAACAGAATACTTGTATTAGGATTAAACGGATTGGGGTAATTCTGAAAAAGTTTATATTCACTTGGAACCTGCTCATTTAATTGATTGACAGGCATAACGGAAGATCTCAGGCTATCAATTATACCTGAAGAAACCCAGTATATATCCATAGTATTACCCCTGTTTTCCCTGGTAAAAAATAAATACTTCCCGTCCGTTGTTACACGGGGTCCGTATTCATCATAGGCTGTGTTTATATCTGGCCCCATATTTACAGGAACAGTCCATGAACTGTCAATATTTCTGAAACAGATCCATAGATCATAGCCTCCATGACCAGCAGCCCGGTACTCTGAAATAAATATCAGGTAACTCTCATCAGGTGCCATATATGGTTCTGCTTCAGCGGAAGTTGTTTGTATAATATTTCCCAGGCTTTCAACCTGTGAATAGGAGCTATCAATAAACTTTGCTCTGTAAATAATTGAGCCTCCATATCCACCGCCGCGAAGCGAGGTAAAATATAATGTTCCATTACCTGTAACACATGCGGAACCATCGGTTGCATTTGAATTCACTGGGCTGTCTAATCTAACCGGGGTTGACCATGCAGTATCAGATATCCGCTCGACCATCCAAATATCGTAACTTATAGATGGCGGGCGGTTTTTTGAAGTAAAAAATTGCCTGTTTCCATCAGGTGAGATAAACGATTCCCAATTGATATAATTATTATTTGAAAAATCGGCTGCCACCGGAACAGTCCAGTTTCCGTTCCGTTCCTGTGTATGGAAAATTTTTCCGGTAGTCCAGCCGGCATTTACAACTGAAAAGAACATTTCTTTACCATCTGGTGAAAAAGTTGGATATGTTTCGAATCTATTATTAAGTGATATCACACCCGGAGCGAAAATTTGTGGAATATTTCCCGGCGGATTTTGTCCAAGATACGCGCTATCGGAAATGAGCCTTTGTGCAGAGAATGTGTTTAAAAACACTGAACAAAGAATTGCAATGATTAATGTTTTCATAAATTTTTCGTGTTATTTGAAAAATGCTTTTCATTAATTTTATATAAATATAATTGAAAAAAATAGTGCGGGATAATCAATTTCAGTATATGTAACGGAATAATCTGCGAATTAGCACAGATGTTAAGCCAAATAAGCGCGGATTTCCTTCACTTTAATAAGCTGTTTAGGTGATTTAACTTAATATTCCGGTGGGTTCACTTAAATTGATTATTATTATTTTTTGATATTTACTATTTTTGTTAAGTATTAATATGAGAAATAAAGCGATCATAAAGCTTCATATCGTATTCTGGATAGTTATATCCTCAATCTCCATACTAAATGCACTCCTTTATATAGGTAATACCCTGTTTTTATCTGTACTGGCAAGCTCGTTTCTCGGAATGATTTTTAATATCTTCACATTTTATTTATTTTATTTTTTAGTAACTCCGGGCAGATTCAATAAAAAAGGGATGACCTTTCTTGTTATTACCGGGTTATTGTACCTGTCAGTTTCAGGTTTCGTGTTTAATTTCATTTTATTTCTTCCGGTTGCATATTCCCTCTCTCCCGATGACCCGTTTAGTTATACACTGGTTAACGGCTTTGATTCCATATATCAGGTTACTGCTTACCTCACAATTGTTTCAATCCTGGGCAGCCTCTCAAAAGTCTCGTTGATATGGTACAATTTCCAGGTAAAACAAATGGAAACCGAAAAACAAAACATATCGAATGAACTGGCTATGCTGAGGGCGCAGATAAATCCCCATTTTTTATTCAATACCCTTAACAACATAAAATCACTTGTAAAAAGCATGCCCTCAAAAGCTGTTTATAGCGTCGATAAGTTATCCGGAATGATGAGTTATATGCTGTACGAGTCATCATTGACAGTGGTACCCCTTGGGAATGAGATCGGGCATATCAATAACTACATTGATCTGGAGAAGATAAGGTACAGCGATCCGGACTTTATAGATTTTAAGATATCAGGTGAGTATGAAAATATACCGGTACCGCCGTTGATATTTATGCCGTTTATTGAAAATGCTTTTAAACACGGCAATAAACTTAAACCGGCACCGGGAATTAAGATTAAAATTGATGTCTTAAAACAAAAAATTCACTTTGAGATAACCAATTTTAAAAAAGAAGACCATGAAACTGTTAATAAGAACAGCGGATTCGGACTGTCAAATATCAGCCGCAGGCTTGATCTGCTCTTTGGTGATAAATATGACCTTATGATAAAAAATGAGACTAAAACTTTCACAGTCAAACTTAACCTGACCATATCATGATAATAAAATGTATTGCAGTTGATGATGAACCTTTGGCGCTGGATATTATCAAAGATTACATATCCCGGGTTCCCTTTTTGAAACTTATGAAATCTTTTAATGACGGGATAAGTGTACTGGAATATCTCGCGACAAATAACGTAGACCTGATCTTTCTGGATATTGAAATGGGAGGGCTCTCCGGAACTCAGTTACTGAAAACACTTCAAAAGAAACCCAAGGTCATTTTGACAACAGCTTACAGAAATTACGCCGTTGACGCTTTTGACCTGGATGTTACCGATTACCTGCTGAAACCGTTTTCATTCGAAAGGTTCCTGAAAGCCGTGGAAAAATCATGTAACTCACTGAATGAAACTCAAAATGATAACACCCAGCCGGGAATCGATAAAGATTATTTCTTCGTTAAATCAGGTTATAAAATATTGAAGGTGAATTTTGACGATATACTGTACATAGAAGGATTGAGCGAATACATTATTATAAAAACAAAAAAAGTGAATATCATAACGCTGCAGAGTTTCAAAAACATAGAAAAAACCCTGCCGGAAACAGGGTTTATCAGAATTCATAAATCATACCTGGTTTCACTAAGCAAGATAGAAAGCGTTGAAGGTCAGAGTGTCAATATTGCGAACAAACAGCTACCAATCGGGAATAAATACAAAAAAAGATTTTTCGATTTAATTTCGTTAAAGGAAAAATATTAATAGTATATCCTCTATAATGAAGAGAGATCATATAATACAGATACATGCAATATTCTGGGCTGTCACACTGGTATCTATAGGATTGCAGGCTATTCCCTCGATAGGCAATAAAACGTGGGATGTTATAGCATTAGATTTTATTATTTATATCATTTCTTTTGTATCGTTTTTTTACCTTTTTTATTTTTTTATCTCAGCAAAACACCTGGATAGAAAGAGAGTTATATTATTAATAATATCCGGTTTACTGTTCACAATGATTATAACTATTCCCGTTACTTATATTTATTTACATTTATTATTCCCAAATGTGATGGGGATGACCGGGAGAAGATTTTTTCTGAATTTCGGGAAGAATTATATCAGTTTTTTCGAAACGAATTTTATGTTCGCCTTATCAGGCTCTCTCATTAAGATTGCATTTCTTTGGTACAATAATACCATGAAACAAAAAGAAGCCGAGAAACAGCTTATATCAGTTGAGCTTGCCTTGCTCAGATCGCAGGTCAATCCCAGGTTCCTGCTGAATACTCTGTCCTTCATAAGATCACTTATAGAAAGATCTCCCGAAAAAGCTATTTACAGCATAGAAAACCTTTCGGAAATAATGAGTTATATGCTCTACGAAACATCCGCAGGAAAGGTTCCGCTTAATAATGAAATAAATTACATTAACAACTACCTGAAACTCCTGGAAGTAAGGTACGTCACCGGTTATATAGAGCTTCAGATTTCCGGCGATATGAACGGGATAATGGTACCTCCGCTTCTTTATATGCCGTTTCTTGAATATGCATTCAGCAGTGCTGAGCCAGTTGATGATTGTCCTGAAATTCCCGGTATAATAATAAAACTCGCTGTTACAGCAAGTACATTGTTATTTGAAGTGACTAAATATGCAAGAGAAAATGTAATGCAAATTGAAGATGATAATTCTATCAGCTTAAGCTCAATAAAAAGATTTCTCGATCTGCAATTGGGAAGTAATTATACCCTCGAGAAACTTGAAGAGAAAAACAAAATAACGATAAGCATAAAATTAAATTTAGCCGCTTAAAAGAACTCCCATATCATATTTACTCATTTTAAATTGAGATCTGTGCTACTGCAACCCATAAACCTGTTTTGGTGCCAGGCACGAAGGGAAGTAATCAAGCAGCTGCTTTCTTGTTTCGTAGCATAAGTGACATGCGTCAACGTAGTTTTCTTCAATATTCGTCTGGTAATGCTGTGCAAGCAGTGCGGGTCCACCCGCTAGAATATATTTTACAATCGGGTGTTTCTTCGCGTCATATCTTTTAATGATATCCGATAAAGGTTCCTGCCGCATATTTCCTATTGATATACCCTGGCAGACCTGAACATTTCCAAATGCATCAACATGAACTCTTTCAGGAGCTTCAAGCTCTTCAAACCGGCATTCATCAAACTCAATTGCCTTTATTCCCGGAAGGTCTTTTGCAAGCTTATCGGCTGCCCTGCCTCTGAACATCACATCACCGCCTGTTACCGGTTCACCTTTAGCCCTGGGTATTTCACATGTTTTGATCATGGGTTCATCAATCGAAATGGAATTAACGCTCAGGCCAAGTTTCTTTGCAGCCTGGATTGCAATCGATGCGGGTGAATCAGCAATATCACCTGAGTGCAGCCTGTCATCGCTTATACTCAGGTCAGCAATGTTCAGTTCTTTTAGCGGCATAAGCCATCTTTGAGCATCTTTTACCGAGGTTGCAAAGTATGCATTGGTAACAATTCCGGTTTTAAATCCGCGGGATACTGCTGCTCTTGTACAATCAATAAGCAGCGGATAGTAAAGGAACGGTTCCCCGCCTTC
>CAZOAP010000036.1:0-17980 GCA_964577645.1 uncultured Ignavibacteriales bacterium | reverse complement strand
TCTATTAATGTAATAACAGGCCTGTTGAACTTTTCAGCCAGTTTCATCAGCCTTAATGCCTTGCGGTAACCTTCAGGATTCATCATTCCGAAGTTGCGGTATATATTGGATTTTGTATCCCTGCCCTTTTGCTGCCCTATTATCATGACAGGTTTTCCTTCAAGTGTAGCAAAACCGCCAACCACAGCTTTATCATCGCCAAAGGCCCTATCGCCATGCATTTCGATGAAGTTCTCTGTCATTAAATAAATATAATCAAGGCTGTAGGGTCTTTCAGGATGGCGTGCTATCTGCACAATCTGCCACCTGGTTAGATTTTTGTATACCGATGTACGGAGATCATTTACTTTCTTTTCAAGCTTTCCAATTTCATTTGAAATATCAAGACTATCTGAGAGCACACGCATTTCTTCGATCTTGTTTTCAAGCTCAATTATCGGTTTTTCAAATTCAAGTACGTTCTTTGTCATATGTTTGGTACATTCTTTCTAAAAAGAAAAAGTGATAAAGTCTTTAAAAGTATTTCTATATCTAGCGCCAGTGACTGGTTCTTAGCATAATAAAAATTAAAATATTCAATCTCATCAGCGCTCAGGTTACGGTGCAGGTTTATCTGTACAAGTCCGGTTAAACCGTTCTTGCCAAGGTACTGCATTCCTTTAACCGGTGTATCCCAGGTAGCCCTGCCAACAAAGCTGTATTTACCGGTAATTACCTGCGGAATATGTTTCAGCTTTTTAAAGAACTTCTCGTTTTTACTGTTAATTGATCTTATTTTTGAGAAAATCAGTACTAATGGATATACCGTAAATAAGCTGAAGATCCCGAATAAAATATCAAATAACCGTTTTACAAATATATTGAATTTCTTATTGATATTATATTCAATCTGCATTAGATATATATCATCAATCTTATCAAGCGCAGATTTACCGAGGATAATATCGCTATCCCCTGTTAATATCTTGAAGCTTATACTGTTGTTCCTTAATGACCACATCAGGTCAAGTATTAGCTGGTTGCTTAGCTCATTTTTGGCAAATACAATATTTTTAATTTTATTGGCTGCAACAATATCTTTTATATTATTCAGATTCCCTATGTAGCCTTCTTTATGTTCAGCACTTGGTGAAATATAGCCTATAAAATCATATTCACTGTCAACTCTAGTCTTTAATTTGGAAATGAAGCTTTCTGTCTCTTCATTTTTACCCACAATTAAAGTATTAGATGTTTTAAATATACTTTTGCTCTTTGAGTATTTTAAAATTTTTGCTGCCAGGCGCCATAAGGCAATAAATATGTATGCATTAATTACTGTCCGCAGTACAACAGCACGCGAAAACGCATATTCATTGAAAAAGTATGTGAATGATGAATTTACAAAAAAACCTATCAGAATACCGTTTAGCGGTTTAACCAGCGAAAATTTTTCTGATCTGTTATATGAACCGCTGAGAGCCAGCGTTACAAGCCATATAGCAGTATACACAAATATTACTACAGTATATGCTTCCAGCGGGAAGAAATCAAACCGCTGGTAAATTGCAAGTATCATACCGCTTACAATGAAAATAAGATCAAGCAGAACAGGATAATTGTTCCTTAAGAATCTTGTAAAATAAGAAATTGATGCACGGTAAATTATAGAAAGTCTTATAAGAAAATTCATCAGCCAGAAGCTTGTCTTCAGGTTCTTCTTTACAAATACCTGCATAGCACCGTAAAAATTATTTACATAAGATATACTGCTTTTTTTGGTGCTTTCACCTTTGTAATGGATAATTGACGTATCAGGATAATATACAATTTTATAACCTGCCTGTTTTATTCTGAAACAAAGGTCAAGATCCTCACCGTACATAAAGTAATCTTCATCAAATCCCTTAACTTTTTCATAAACATCTTTCTTTATGAGCATAAATGCACCAACTATAGCATCTACTTCATATGTCTTGTTCTCATCAAGATATGTCAGGTTATATTTGCCAAAAGTTTTGCTCTTTGGAAACAGCCTGCTTAATCCAAGAATCCTGTAAACTGCCACTGATGGTGTAGGGAAGCTTCTGCGGCATGCAAGATCAAGCTGGCCGTTTGGAAGGATAAGCTTGCATGTCAATGCGCCAAGATCTTTGTGTTCTTTATAATACTGCAGTGACTTCTCAAGTGTATCTTCCTGTAAAATTGTATCCGGATTAAGGATAAGAAGGTATTCACCCTTCGCTTCTTTTGCACCAAGGTTATTTGCTTTGGCAAAACCAAGGTTAACTGGACTTTCAATTAACTTTAAACGAGAGTTAGCAGGAAATTTTGACTTAAGATATTCAATACTGCCATCAAAAGAGTTATTATCAACTACAATAATTTCAACATCTAGATTTGCAGATGAAGAAAAAACAGAATTTATACACTGTTCTAAGAGCTCTTTAACATTATAATTAACTATTATTACAGATATATCTATCAATTGAAAATACCTGTTATAATTTATTGAAAATTGACTGCAGCTTCAGCTTCCAAACCATGAACATAGCCTCGTATACAATTTTTCTTGACATTTTTGATACACCTGCGCGCCTATCGATAAATACTATCGGTATTTCGGTAATTTTAAAACCTTTTTTCCACATCCTGAATTTCATTTCAATCTGGAAGGAATAACCATTCGATTTTACCCTTTCAAAATCAATCTGTTTTAACGAAGGGACTCTGTAAGCCATAAATCCTGCAGTAACATCTTTAATAGGTAAAAATGTAATCATACGTGTATAATAGCTTGCACCAATGCTTATCATCAGCCTGCTAAGAGGCCAGTTAACAACTGCAATACCTTCGATGTATCTTGAACCAACCACAACATCAAAATCGTTTAACTTATCAAGGAATCTTGGAATAGCCTTTGGGTCATGTGAAAAATCAGCATCCATTTCAAATACATAATCATAATTATTTTCTATCGCAAATTTAAAACCTCTTATATAAGCCGTACCCAGGCCCAGTTTCCCGGGTCTTTCAATAATATGAACACGGTAATAGTTGAGAGCTTTTACCAGCTCAGCTGTACCATCTGTAGAATTATCATCGACAACAAGAATTTCTATGTTCACACCTTCATAATTGATGGCAACAAGTTCGTTGATAATATTTACAATATTTTCAGCTTCGTTATATGTTGGTATTATGATTAATGCTTTTTTCAATATAATATTATGTTACTGTTTGGAATTAAATTCAATTACTTTGGAAGCAATAAGATCGATCTGTTCATCTGTCAGCTCAGTATGCATAGGAAGCGAAATAATATCTTTTGCAATTTCTTCCGATACTGGATAATCACCGTATTTATATTCATATTTATAAGCTTCCTGCAAATGAAGCGGAACCGGGTAGTATATCATTGAGGGTATCCCCTGCTCTTTCAGGTATTCCTGCATTTTATCCCTGTTCTTTACCCTTATTGAATACTGGTGATATATGTGTTTAACCCCCGGTGCTACAAACGGAGTTTCAAATATTCCTTTAAATTTTTCATTGTATTTTTCAGCAGCAGTATTTCTCGCATCGCAATACTCATCAAGGTATTTAAGCTTAACATCAAGTATGGCAGCCTGTAATGAATCAAGCCTGCTGTTTACACCCAGGATCTCATGGTAATATTTTCTTTTTGAGCCGTGTGCTATTATCATTCTAATTTTCTCCGCCAAATTATCATCATTGGTTACTATCATACCTGCATCACCAAAAGCGCCCAGATTTTTGCTGGGGTAAAAGCTAATACATCCAATATCGCCAATAGTACATATCATTTTCCCGTTATATTTAGCGCCTAAAGCCTGGGCAGCATCTTCAATAACCTTAATATTATGTTTTGCTGCTATTTCCATAATTCTATCCATATCGCATGGCTGGCCGTACAAATGGACCGGTATTATGGCTTTTGTTCTGGGAGTTATCTTTTCCTCAATTTTATTAACATCTATATTAAACGTTTTGGGGTCAATATCCACATACACAGGTATAGCTCCAAGAAATGCAATTGTTTCTGTAGTTGCAACAAAAGTGAACGGTGTAGTGATAATTTCATCACCCGGCTTGATATCTATTGCCATCATAGCTATCTGTAAAGCATCAGTACCCGAAGCACAGCCTATTGCATGTTTTACGCCAAGATATTTTTCAGCATTACTTTCAAATTTCTTTACCGCAGGACCCTGTATGAACTGTGAACTATCAATTACATCATGAATTGCTTTATCAATTTCATTTTTTATTTTTAAATACTGGTTCTTTGTATCAACCATCTGAATATTTTTAACGCTCATATTGCTTTAATGACCTTTCATAAAAATTATAACTAAAAATGTATTTACCATTATTTTGAAATCAAGCTTTAAAGACATATTTTCAATATAATAAAAATCGAATTTAAGTTTTTCCCTTACATCATTTAAGCTTGAATCATATTTATGTTTTATCTGTGCCCAGCCTGTGATTCCTGGTTTAACAGTCAATCTTTTATAATAATACGGAATTTCTTTACTGAGCATTTCCACAAAATACGGCCGCTCAGGTCTTGGGCCAACAATGCTCATTTCATTTTTGAGTACATTCAGCAGCTGGGGTACCTCATCAAAATATACTTTCCTGATAAGCCTGCCGATTCCTGTAATCCTTGGATCATTTTCTCCTGCCCACTCAGGTCCGTATTCTTCAGCATCTTTTATCATTGACCTGAATTTATACATATTGAACAATTTTGAATTTCTGCCAACTCTTTGCTGCAGGTAAAAAACCGGTCCTTTACTGGTAAGCTTAATTGCCAAAATTACTGCTATCAGCAGCGGTGATAATATTAGCAGTAAAAATGAAGATATGACAACATCCAATACCCGTTTAAATAGTTTAGAGCCGTATGGCATTATTTCCGGCATTACTTCTATGAAAGGAACGCCATATAGCTGGTTAGTTTTAGCCAATCCGCTGACAATTTCATATGTATCAGGCATAATTTTCAGGTTCACTTCCGTTTCCTGGCAGGACCTGATGATATCAAATAACTTTTCCTTTTCATGTTCTTCCAGCGCAATTAATACTTCTGATATTTTCAGGTCAGATATGATCTTTTTGAGGTCACTGGTATTACCGAGATAATTTTCTGAATTTTTTGATTTATTCAGTGAAACAAAACCGCTGAATTTATATCCCAGCTGCGGAAATTTATTGAGCAAGCTTTCAAGCTCACCGCTTCTTTTACCTGAACCTACAATAATTGCATTCCTTAATCCAATACCTTTTTGAAGCATTGTCATCTGGAAGCTGCGGATAAGAATTCTGCCTGCTCCCACAGAAATTATCATGAGTCCCCAGTAGATAAGTATTAAATATCGTGATATAGCCTTGGAATCGCTCATTGCATCATCCAGGAATATTACAAAGAACAAAATAAAACAGCCCAGTGAAACGGTTTTTAAAACTGAAGCAAACTCATCAAACCTTGATCTTACAAACCAGTGCTGGTATAAACCCGCAAATGAAAAAATAATTATCCAGTAAACATAAACTGCTCCCAGTGGGATCAAAAAAGAGGCTGGTGCTGTATAGGGGATCCAGCCTGACTCAACCCTGACGAGATAATATATTGCCCATGCAGCATTGATTGTTATAAAATCGGAAATAATGATCAATATTTTTTCTGATCTTCTGGACAAAGTTTACCTGTTTAGTAAAAACTATTCTTTAATGAACTATTGATATTTTTTTATCAATTTATAATACATTTCAGCTGCTGATCTTAATGTGAAATTACTGTTTAAATATCTGAATGCATTATCACCTTTTTTCAGAAGAACTTCCGGATCATTTTTAAAACTTTTAATAATGTTAACAGCACCTGCTGTATCACCATTTTCTATAACATAACCCATATCATTATCATTTATCATTTTTGCCATATCACTTTTGGGTGAGCATATTGCAAGAACCGGTCTGCCTGATGACATTATTCCCAGCAATTTTGAAGGATAGCAAACTCTTTCCTGCAGCGGTAACTGCGCAATTACCCCAATATCAGCCATTGCAAGTGAATCCCTTAAGCTTTCTTTTGGTACGTAGGTATTAGTATAAATATTATTAAGTTTGTTTTGTTCTTTAAAATTAATAACATTTTTCTTTTTGAAACCTTCACCTATGAACTGAAAGATAATATCAGGATCATTTGAAAATGATAATGCTATATCAAGTATTGATTCGATATCATGAAATCTGCCGTGGTTACCGGAATATTGTATAACTATTTTATCAAGTACGTTAAGTTCTTTAGCAGTGAGTGATTCTTTTTTACTTTTTGGTTTTATTACCCTGTCATCTGACCAAACATGTATAATATGAGTTTTATTTCTGCACTCTTCTTCGTATTTGGTGCCTGATAGATTTGCATTACTTATTGCACCTTCAAACATATCTTTACTTAGAACTACTGCATATGAAGCACGAATGTAGCATAACTTATTGAGTTTCCTCCATATTTTTGAAAGAATACCGCCGGGCTTAACCATATTCAATAATTCTGCCTGTTCAGGCATAATATCAAATAATAAAACACCGTATTTAGTACCATTTAAGATGTTATTGAACCACCCTATCATAGCCATATAGGGCGGATTTGTTACCAATAAAAGCGGTACTTTCCTGTCTTTGAATAAGATATCAAACGATGCAGTTATAAAGAACGTAATGAGATTGATAAACTTTCCTAAAAAGGATAATTTTGGAAACCTGGTTGACCATGTTCTGACAATATGTATCCCTTTATAATCGATCTTTTTTGGAACAATTTCACTGTTTTCCAGAATAGTTGGCTGTGCTGCAATAACCTTAATCCTTAAACCGTAAGATGTTAATTCTTCAGCTAATTCAGTTAAAGCCTGCCCGGAACTTACCATTTCAGGATAAAATGGCTGGCTTACAATACGTAGATCAAACTGCTTTTTATTGGACATA
The DNA here is from genome assembly GCA_964577645.1 of uncultured Ignavibacteriales bacterium. GTDB lineage: Bacteria > Bacteroidota > Ignavibacteria > Tepidaquicellales > OLB5 > OLB5. The sequence goes on along the minus strand of CAZOAP010000036.1, from coordinate 10,981 downwards.
GATAATCGGCAAATATTAGATTATCCCTAATTTAATACAATTCTATTATTCAGTACTAAAACAGCGAAAATATAGGATAAAACATAATTATTATAGAAATTTTTATCAGGGTTAAAGCATTGAGAGGTAAAATTTCTCTGTATTTTGCGCCATATTCTGGACTGTAAATTTCTTTACAGTATTAAAGGCATTTTCAATGATTCTTTTTCTGTATTCCTCATCTGTGATAAGTGATTCAATTGCCCTGAAAGTACTATCCGGATCACCGGTTTCTGTTATTAATGCATCAAATTTATCTTTTAAAATATTCGATATACCCCCTGTATCAGTAGTAATTACGGGAACCCCAAGCGCCATAGCCTCAAAATTTACATATGGTGTTCCTTCATACCTTGAAGTTAAAACATGCATATCAAATTTCAATATTTCATTATAAATATCATTTGTATAATCAATTAAATCAATTTTACTTTCCAGTTTATTTTCAGCAATGAATTTTATTATTTTATCTTTATTCTCTCCAGTGCCAATAATCTTCAATTTTACATTCTCATATTTTAAAGATAACCTGTTAAATGCTTCAAGCAGATATTCCTGTGCTTTCTGATATGTGAATCTTCCAATATGCCCTATCGTAATTTCTGAACCGCTTTCAATACGCCGGTATTTAAATATTCCGGTGGTTTTTCTTTTAATAGTATCCAGGTCCAAACCCAGGTAAATGACAGATATTTTTTTTTCTTTAATTTTAAAGTATTTGATAAGAGTTTTCTTATCATTTTCGGAAATTGCAATAAAGGAATCTACAAAATACTGTTTCAAATTCTCATATATTTTTCTCAGTAACGGTAGATTTTCAAGCTGGTTCTTATCATAAAATATCCCATGCCTTGTTTCAATATTCAGTTTTACTCCTGCCAGTTTACCTGCCAAACATGGCTGAAATTTTGAATTGGCATGGACAATATCAATATGATATTTTTTCATTATTTTGTAAAGATTTCTTAAACCTTTAAAGGAATAATATTCAGTTTTTCCGTTATCATAAATTACTTCATTTATATTATTCTCTTTCAAAATTTCCGAAAGCGGTCCTTTAATAGGAAGAGCTACAAACACATTGAATTTATTTTTGTCAAGGTTCCGTGCAAGATCCACCACAAATCTCTCAGTCCCATTAAGCACATTATTACAGACAACCAGTAATACATTCAGCTTTTTCAAAGGAGAGCTCCTTTTTCTATACCGTACATATTATTTATCAGTTCAATGATCTCATCTGCCCTGATTGTGTTCATACATTCGTATAAAGGACAGGTAAATCCTCCGTTCCTTGTACAGTATTGCTTATCAACTGCTGCAGAGCAAAACAGTTCATGATATATATATTTATGATTTTCACCTACAGGATTTGAAAATAACGGATTTGTCGGTCCGAAAAGACCAATTGAAGGTATTTCAAACGCTCCTGCAATATGCAATGGAGCTGAATCACTGCCAATGAACAATTTAGACCTATGAATTAATTCGGCTGATTCATTTAAGTTAAGCTCAATAAATCTTTCATATATACTGCCCGACTCATCGTTCAATATTTTACATATTTCAGTTAATTTTTCTTTATCACCTGAATTACCTACGAATAAATACTCGTATTTGTTTTCTTCAAGGTATTTTATAACTTCAGCAAAAGTTCTAATTGGCAGCATTTTTGCATCCCAACCTGAAGTTAAATGTATTGTTATATAATTTCCGGGAGCTATTTTTTTCTGAAACAGAATTTCATTAATTTTCCGGACTGATGACTCGTCAGGATAAATATATGGTTTAGTTTTGATATCTTTCCTTAATGAATTCCATTCCTGGTCATTTATATTCAAACCCTGCTTCAATACAGTTAGATATTTATCAATTAAATGTCCTTTTTCTGATGCAGTATTCAGAAATACAAATTTATCATAGCAAAATCCGAAATAATTATAGTTTATGCCAATAGAATATCCGGGTTTAGAAAAATGAGATATCAGCGCTGTTGAATACTTACCTGTAAGATCTATTATCAAATCATATTTAGTTTTTCTGAGAATTTTTATAAATTTTACAGTTTCTTTAAAATTATATTTTGAATTATTGCGATAGGCTGCTGTCTTAATGTTATCGTAAATAATAATGTTATTTATTCTTTGATCATTTTTTAAAAGATCTCCGGAACCGGATTTAACCCATATATCAATTTTTGAATTTGGAAAGAGCAAAGAAATTGCTTCAATAACAGTTGTATGGAACAGAAGATCGCCGGCAAAATACAGTGAAATAACCAGTATTTTTTTTATACTATTGTTTTCTGGTAATTTATTCTTGCATAATTTATTACCAGTAACAGCATTTATTGCTTTTTTAATATTATTCTTGATAGCGGACAAATGTTCTATGTTTTTTTCAGCTGTTCTTCAAAATATGTGCGTACAGGAAGTATACCTTTTGCAAGCAGTACTTTATTGCACAATGTCAGCCTTCTTTCTCCAACACTTCTTATTATATAGAAAAATAATGAAAGGATAAATGTTGCAGGTAAAAGCAGAATATCCAGAATAAAATAGATAATTTTCATTTTACATTAATAATTTTGTGTAGAGCATAAAATGCTCCTTAATACTCTTTTGCCAGGTGAATTCCATACACCTGAGATCACCTTTTTTTACAAGTTCAGCTTTCAGAGCAGGATCATTCAGGATTTTATTTATCTTTGATAATAACTCACAGCCGTTACCCGGTTCATAATATTCAGCTGAATCAGATAATACTTCTAATATTGAACCATTTGGAGATGTTAAAACCGGGCATCCAAACTTCATCGCTTCCAGCGGCGGGAACCCAAAACCTTCGTATAACGATGTACATATATATAATGAGGCATATTTATATAAACTTGCCAGCGTGCTATCGTTACCGCTTATCTGTATCAGTTTTTTTTCAAGGTTATTTTTCTTTATGAATAGTTTTTCAGAATAGTTAAATTCACCACCTCCAAAACAAACCAGATCATAAACAGTATTTAAATTTTTGTCTGCTGCATAAGCACTAAGGAGAACATTGAAATTTTTGTATCCCCACCGCTGACCTACATAGAATAAATATGGTCTATCATATATTTTTTTTGTTTCTATACTACTATTTAATGTTATACCATGATAAATAACAGATACTTTATCCGGATCTACATTATACAAATTTAAGAGGTCACTCTTTGTCTTTTCAGAAACACATATAATGCTGTCAGATCTTTCAATGCTCAATTTTTTCAGAGATGCAGTATTATCCGTTTTTGCAAAATATTCCGGATACAGCTCATGCGTCATATCATGTATAGTAGAAACCAGTTTACACGGTAAATTCAGGCCAATATCAGAATAATATGTTTTATGGTAAATATCATAATCTTGGTCTTTAACGTATTTGCTGAATAAATATTTATTTATTGCGTTAAATAAAAAATGCAGATTTCCTGAATACTGATAATTATATTTTTTGACCTTAACATTATTGTTTAATTCATCAAAAGGATATCCAGATTTATTCAATCCGAGAAAAACATCTATCTCTGAATCCCTTAAATCACTAATACCTTTTATTATCTCAAAGAAATACCTTGAAATACCTCCGTATCTTTGTCTTGCAAATATTTCAAAATCATACAGTAATTTCATTTACCCGGTAATATAAATTAAACAGCTTGACGCGAGTATAAAATACTTAATCAGAATTTTAATATTCATACAAACAAATACAATTTACATTCAAAATTATACCTGTCGCTAAGGATTTCACTTTTACTTTTAAAACTGAATTTCAAAAGATCTTTATTTGCCAAATATTTTCTTTTTGTTTTTTTACTGAATAATGATTTTGGGAAAAAATAAAACAACCGGAAAAGAATTGCACTTAATATAGAAAGTTTCCTCAGAATATATTTAAATCCGGTAAATCTTTTAGTATCAAATATTATCCTGCTCCTGAATTCCTGGTAGTTTACGAACAATGTTCCAAGTTTACTGGCTGAAGAATGATGATTATGGATAACCCTAGAAGCCGGTATCATATATGCAGACCAGCCTTCATTATTCATGCGGTACTGCCATTCAGTTTCTTCTTCATACAGGAAAAATGCTTCATCAAAACCGCCAATTTTCTTATAAATTTCACTTCTTACCATCAGACAGGAACCCATTATCCAGTCAACTTTAAATGGTTTCCCTACTTTGATATTATCATCAATAAAATTAAAAAATCTTTGTTTCATAACAGGTGCAGTCATATATAGCCTGAATTCCTGCATCAGGCGTGAATATAAACTTGGGAAAAAAGTATAATAATGCTCAATACCTGCATTTGGTTTAGATTGCAAAGGTCCGCATGAACCAGCTGATGGCTCATTTTCCATAAAATTGTACAAATTTTTAACTGAATCTTCCGATACAATAATATCAGGATTAATAAGCAATATATATTTTCCAGTTGAATATTTCATACCAAGATTATTTGCATAACCAAATCCAGAGTTATTTTTATTCAATATTAATTTAATTGCCGGAAATAATGAAGTGATATTTTCAATGTTTCTATCAGTGGAATTATTATCTATAACTATAATTTCATACATAAAGCCATTTAAAGCGGCTTTTAAGTTTTCTATGCATACCAGGAGATCCTTATATACATTATAGTTAACAATTATAATACTAATATCCATTTATAGAAATATTTTTTAATACTAATGTAAAATCAGTGATACAATTCAACTGTTTTCAAGACCAAGGTATAATTTTAAGGACTTCAAATAGCCGCGTTTCCTTGAATTACGTTCATTTCCTTTGTAATAAAATCCAATAAATATTAACCGGTTTAACAAACCAATAATATGTATAATTCTTACAAGTATTCGTAATAAAATGTTATAATGTTCTTTCGAAAATACTAATCTGCTTTGGTATCTTGTAAATACTAATAATTCATAGTCAGTTCCAAAACTCCTATGATCTGAATGTATACATTTTAAATAAGGGAAATAATAATTTATATAGCTATACTCATTTAATTTGTAACAAAGGTCAATATCTTCATAATTAAGAAAATATGACTCATTGAATAAAGATACTTCTCTGAAAATATCTTTTTTGATAAGAAGGCATGCTGCACTCAACCAGCCGACTTTGTATTTTTCTTTTACAGAAATAAGATATTTCTTTTTTAAATATATTCTGATTAATTCAATTAAATTAAATGCTTCCAGAAATTCATATAAAAATCCCATCTTCATTCCTGAGGATGCTTGATAATTCTTATTCTCATAAAGTAGCATTGGTCCGCAAGCGCCGGTTTGGGTATTTTTCCTGCAATCAATTATCATTTCCGGCAGGAAATTATCTATATAAATAGTATCTGGGTTCAAAAATAGTATAAATTCTCCGGTCGCTTTGGTAAAGCCATAATTATTAGCGGCTGCAAATCCCCTATTTTGATTCTGTTTGTAATATTTGACGAAAGGATAATCAACTGAAATATTATCAATATCTCTTTCAACGGAATTATTATCAATGATCAATAATTCATATTCTATACCTGTTAAATTATCAAATATACTCTGAACACATTTTTTGATATTATCATATACATTATAATTAACTATGATTATACTCAGTTCCATCAGTAAGTTATATTTTACTAAGGAACCAATTATATGTATTTTTTATTCCATCTTCAAGAGAGAGTGTACTTTTCCAGCCTAATGAGTTTAATTTAGATACATCCATTAATTTACGTGGGGTACCATCAGGTTTTGAAGAATCCCAAATTATTTCACCGTTATAGCCAATAGTTCTTTTTACTAATTCAGCAAGATCTTTAATAGTTATATCTTTCCCGGTACCAATATTAATAATTTCGGGATTATTATAATTTTTCATAAGAAAAAGGCATGCATCAGCCAGTTCATCAACGTATAAAAATTCCCTGAAAGGTGAACCTGATCCCCATAGTGTAACCGTTTTTCTACCTTCAATCTTAGCTTCATGAAATTTCCTTATCATAGCCGGCAAAACATGTGAATTGTTCAGGTCAAAATTATCGTTAATCCCATAAAGATTAGTAGGCATTGCGGAAATATAATTTACACCATACTCTCTGTGATATGACTGACACATTTTAATTCCTAATATTTTTGCAACTGCGTATGGCTCGTTTGTTGATTCAAGTTCACCTGTTAGAAGTGAAGTTTCTTTAAGGGGCTGCTCTGCAAACTTTGGATAAATACAGGAGCTGCCAAGGAAAAGTAATTTCTTAACACCTGTTAAATATGAAGAATGAATGATATTTGCTTCTATCATAACATTATCATAAATAAACTGTGCTGGGAAAGTATTGTTTGCCAAAATTCCGCCTACTTTTGCTGCTGCAAGAAATACATATTCCGGTTTATTACTCTCAAAATACTTAAAAGTATCAGCCTGGTTAATCAAATTGAGTTCATTTATTGAAGCAGTTATGATATTTTTATAACCATCTGATATTAATTTTCTATGAATTGCAGAACCAACTAAGCCATTATGACCGGCAATGAATATTTTTGAGTCCAAATTCATTGTTCATAACCTTTCTTAATTGAATCATAATCTGCTCTAGCCATAATTTTCACAAGGTCCTGAAATTTAGTTTTTGGTTTCCAACCAAGTACTTTAGCTGCCTTGGATGCATCTCCGATCAAAATTTCAACTTCTGTTGGTCTGAAATACTTTTCATCAACTCTAACTACAGTTTTACCAGTTTCGTTACAAATTCCGATCTCTTTTTCGTCTTTGCCTTCCCATTTTATTGTCATACCAAGCTCAGAAAAAGCATGGTCACAAAATTCACGCACAGTATGTGTTTCACCTGTTGCAACAACATAATCATCAGGTTTACTTTGCTGCAAAATAAGCCACATTGATTCAACATATTCAGGAGCATAACCCCAGTCACGTTTAGCATCCAGGTTACCTAAATATAATGTATCCAGTAAACCAAGCTTAATTTTTGCGGCTGCCTGGGTTATCTTTCTTGTTACAAAAGTCTTTCCTCTTCGTGGTGATTCATGATTAAACAGTATACCATTGCACGCAAAAAGATCGTACGCTTCTCTGTAGTTAACTGTAACCCAAAATGCATATAGTTTAGCTGCAGCATAAGGACTCCTTGGATAAAAAGGAGTTTTTTCACTTTGGGGTATTTCAGCTACTTTGCCAAATAACTCACTGGTAGAAGCCTGGTAAAATTTTGCTTTGAGTTTCAATTCTTTTATAGCATCCAGAAATCTTAAAGTACCAACAGCATCCACTTCAGCTGTATATTCAGGTATATCGAAAGATACTTTAACATGGCTTTGGGCTGCAAGATTATATATTTCATCCGGCTGAACTTTATCAAGAATCCTGTTAAGATTGCTTGAATCGGTCATATCTCCCCAATGGAGAAATAATTTTTTATCTTTTATCTGAGGATTATTATATAGATGGTCAATCCTGTCTGTTGTAAATATAGAAGCCGGTCTGAGTATCCCATGTACCTCATATCCTTTATCCAGCAGTAATTCTGTCAAGTAAGACCCGTCTTGTCCGGTAATTCCTGTAATTAGTGCTTTTTTCATTTAATGAATATTTAATATTAATTTTCTTCCAAAGTTTGTTTCACTGCTTTTAAAAATTTTCGTTCATTTTTCATATCAGGCTCTAAATGACAGCCTTCTGCCCATTCATTCCACGCATTAATAAATACAATTTTTTCATCAGTATCATAATTGCTTACTTTTTTTATAGAACTGGCCAGCCATTTTTTAAATATAGAAGGTTCATTATTTTGTATTGATGCTGAAACGCGTTTTCTTGCACTGTTATCCCAGCTTGGTATTACACACGGGAATGTTTTAATTTTATATTCTTCCTTATTAATATTCATTTGTGCAAACTTTTTGTAATCGTGTACTGTAGTTATTGGTAATTTACCGGTTAATTTATCAATATGACTAATACTTAACATTTTGTTAATTATTTTATATAAATAATATCTGGGTAAACCTGTTAGCTTCATGGGTATCTTCTTCTCAGTTCCAGGGATAAATTCCACAACTGCATTAAACCCGGAAGAAATTGCTTCTGCATCATTTAGTTTATTATGTATACTTTTTACTGAGCATAAATAAATATCGTCAATGCCATTTATTTTCGCATAATCTCTGTAACTTTTTATCATTTCCCTCAAATGCGGTATTCCGCTGGCATTATAAATAAGAAATAATGGTTTATTATTTATTTTAATATATCTTGGATCATTAAATGCTTTTAAAAGCCATTCTATATGTTCTTTAACATCATATTCTGAATAATTTTGCTGCATTAAAATTTTTGAATCCAGCCCGTCCCACCTTCTGGTCCAGTTTTCATTTGCCCAGCACAAGCAAAAAGGGAAATCAGGTTTTTGAGTATTCAATACTTCATTAAATGGTTTTTCAAGTAGCATTTTGCCGTTAAACCAGTAATGGTAATAACAAAATCCATAAATACCATATTCACTTGCAAGACTTGCTTGTGCTATCCTGATATCTTCATTGCTAAGGTCATAATATCCTAATTCAGAAGGAACATGCGGCTGGTAGTGGCCTGAATATCTTGGTTTTGCCTTCTTAACATTGATCCAGTCTGTAAAATCTTTTCCCCACCATTCATCATTTTCAGGAATGGAATGATATTGCGGCAAATAAAATGTAATTATCTTTGTTTTATTATTCAATAAATTTTATTGAGTTATTCTATATCTTTGATTTTGAACTTACCAATACTTCGATAAATTCTGCACGAATACCTAAAGTAAGATCATCCAAATGGATTATTTCTGTATCAAGATTACTATGTTCCTTTATAAAATTAATAATATCAAATCCCCAATGCATGGTTACTGGTGATCCCTCTGGGTCTATAGGATTTCCATGATATTCGGGTTCAAATATAAATTCAAATTCTTTCTCTTCATTCAGTTTAGCCCATTGCTGGGTGGGTTTATGTTTATTTACCAATGGAACAGTAAAAATATGAGCACCACCTGGCTTTAAAGTCCGTGCAATTTCAGAAAAAGCTTTATCAGGATTTAACACATGTTCCATAACATCCTGTGTTATTACAATATCAAAAGTATCATTAGCAAATGTCTGTTCCTCTAAATTTTCGTTGCGAAATGTATCAATTATTTCGCCTTTTGCTGCATTGTTATAATATTGTGAAGCAATATAGTTTTTACAATTTCTGCTTAATTTTAAACTTGCCCCTCTATTTTCCGGAGACGATTCATGAATTGCTAATTCTTTCCAATTGGGATATTTTGTTTCAATAACATGCATTAGTGCACGTTCTCTTGGAATTGATCCGCAATTTTGACAATAAAAAAAATCTCTTAGCCAGCTATTTGTAGCTTTAAATACTGTTTTTTGATCACAACATGTACAAAAACCATAATGTAATAAGAAAAACTTATCCGGCAGCACTGATATAATCAGTTTATTCCGAACAGAACTTAACATTTTCCTTAACTTCACGAATTATGATTTTATTAATGTTATTATAAAACAATTATTTAAGACACATTTAAAGCAAAATCGTATAATTAGTTTTGAATTTCACTACAGAAATTAAGTATCAGATTTCAAATCAATCAACTAATTTCGGAAATAAATCTTAAAAAGATATAGTCTGATAAATTTACATTGCAAATTGAATTGTTTGAAATATCTTAAGCCTGATAAGTCTATAAGTTATTATAAAATCCATTATTTATTATTTTTCCATTGGATATTTGATAATTGCTCATAACATATAAGATAATTTTCCATTAATTCATTTGTTATTTGAGAATCTTTATGATTAATATCTTTTTGAACATCCTCATACAGTTCCATAATATTTTTTATAAATGAAGAAGATGAATATTTATTGTCATATTCAATTCTTGCATTTTGTCCTAATCTTAGACGATCATTTTTGTCCTGTATCATATCAATCAACTTTTCCCTGAAAGTAATAATATCATTTTTTTCTATAATATGACCTGAATATCCTTCAGTGATAATTTCGGAAGGTCCTCCGCACTTTGTAGAAATAGAAGGAATACCGGCAGCTTTAGCCTCTAATATTGTCAGTGAAAACGTTTCAACATCAGAAGTACATAAATAAATATCTGATATATTTAATAATTTGGGTATATCTTCCCTAAAACCAAGAAATTTAACATTTTTAGTTAATTTATTGAGCTTAATAAATTTATTAAATTTTTTTAGATCATTTTTTTGTGAATGACCTATCCAAATAAATTTAACATCACTTTTAAATTCTTTTGTAATTTTAGAAAGCTCTAAAAATAAGTTATAACCTTTCGTTTGAGTTAATAAACCTATAGTAGTAATTATTATTGAGTTGTTTCCTAAATCCAGTTCATTTTTCAGATCATTCAGATCTTTATCGTTCTTTTTATCGTTGTATTCATAATCATCATTTACAGAATTGTAAAGTAGCCTTAACTTCTCTTTTGGTGCATAATCTTCGAACTGATTCTTTACGAATTCTGAAACACAAATTATTTTGACAGATAACTCAGAAATTATTTTAAAAACCAGAGGTAACGGTAATACAGCCTTCAGATCTTCGTTATACAATATATTTTCATGGATATGCCATACATGTTTTATTCCTGCATAATAAGCTGCCAGTGCTCCTTCAAGTATGACAGATGTATTTGTATGCACTATATCAATATTATGATCTTGAATTACCTTCACAATATTTTTGAAACGCTCTAAAATACCTTCTTTAGCTTTTTTATCAAAAGAGAACCTAATCCATCTTTCAAGAGGTACAATAAATGTTTTAATATTCAGATTATTTATAAGCTTTACCAAAGGTCCATC
>CAZOAP010000035.1:0-18333 GCA_964577645.1 uncultured Ignavibacteriales bacterium | reverse complement strand
GTTTTACTTAAAGATACAGGCATCTGGTAGTCATAGTTTGCCGGATTTATCCCGTATGCATCGTTGCCTAAAGATGATACAACTGTTGAAAATGCCATTGCAGTCGAGCGTGCATTGGAACGGTCTCCCGTGAATGAATTAACGCATAACATCAGTAATAAAGCGCAAAATACGAAGTAATTTTTTACCAAATTTTATATTTTTGTTTTATATTACTTTAACATAGCAAAATATGTGAATATAATCAATTTTTTAATATAGCCTAAACTCGGTACATTCAAAATCTGCAAAAATTTATGAATAATAACTAAATTTGCAAATTTTTATATTAGCGGAATCTAAAAACAACAGCGAAATATATATATTGCAGGAATTTAATCCCGAAGAAGAGAGCGATAACCAAAAACCCGCCGGAAGTTTCTTAAAAGGACTGAACCCCTTTGCATACACACTGATAGTACTGGCAATTATTTTCTTTCTGTACCAGTTTGTAGGCGGTTTGCTTGCTATTGCTGCAGGTGACCTGAACATGGATAACCCCAATGTTAAAATGACAAGGGTTATTCTTTCATTCGGGCAGTTCATGTTCATTTTAGCACCAACAATATTTTTTGCAAGGCTTGGAACAAGTGATCTCAAATCGGTCTTCAGGCTTAACAGACCCAAATTTACACTTGTACTGCTTGCTGTACTGGGAATTGTAATGATACAGCCTTTCCTGCAGGGTTATATGTACTTCCAGGAGCATTTGATAAACAGCATTCCTGCAGTAAGGGATTCCATTAAACCTGTCCAGGATATTTTTGACCAGTTTGAAGCAGGTACAATGAAAATTGTAATGGCTCATAACCTGTTTGAATTTATTGTTGTGGTATTTGTAATATGTATAACACCCGCAATATGCGAAGAAGCACTTTTCAGGGGATTCTCACTCAGTAATATTCTAAAAGTATCAAGACCTGCAAAAGCAATTTTCACAACTGGATTTCTCTTCGCATTCTATCACTTTCAGCCGTTCAATATTATTCCGCTTATTATACTCGGCTGCTTCCTTGGATTTGTGGTTTATTATTCCAATTCAATTTTCATTGGCATATTGTGCCACTTCCTGAATAACTTTTTTGCATCATATTTCCTGTATGCTTATGGTAAGGAAGAGTTTGAAACACCGCACCTGGCAGGTGATGAGCTTACTGATACAATAGTTGCAGTAGTTTTATCTGTTGTGATATTTACAAGTATAATTATACTGTATTACCGCATGAGAGAGAAGAATATTCCTTTAGCTTTAAATGAAGGCGGTAATGCATGAGTAATACTGTTGTTAGGATTATTGTTGGCATTATTGGTATTCCGCTTATTATTTTTTCTGCTGTGATGGGTAATATTGTATTCCTGGTGTTCTGCTCTATACTTGCAATTTTCTGCATGAATGAATTTTACAACCTGTTTGAAAAACCTAGCTCACCGCCATCAGCTCTAACCAAATGGCTGGGGGGACTCTCATTCCATAAATTTGTTTTCCTGCTGGTAAGTACGCTTATTGTTATCAGCTTTTATTATGAGCATTTCAATTTTGTACTTATACTTTATTTTGTGATGTTCATTTTCCTTATAATTGTTGAAGTATTTAAGACTGAAAAACATTTTGAAGCAATAAGCACATGGCTGCTTTCAGTGGTATATATATCAACACCGTTCGGTTTATTAAGCCTTCTTGATTCAACCAAAATACTGAACCAGAACGGCGCGAACTATGCACTGATATGCCTTGTGATGGTTTGGGTAAGCGATACATTTGCATTCTTTGGCGGTAAAATGTTCGGCAAACATAAGCTGGCTGAACGTATCAGCCCCAAAAAAACATGGGAAGGCTCAATTTTCGGTTTTGTTTTCACGGTAATTGCAGGTATTATTATATGGAAGTTTTTCTACACAAATTTTACAGTATTTCACTGGATAGCGGTTTCTGTAATTGTAGGTATCTTTGCCCAGCTGGGTGACCTGTTTGAATCAAACTTAAAACGCAGCGTAAAGGTAAAGGATTCTTCCAACCTTATTCCGGGTCACGGCGGTGCTCTTGACAGGTTTGATAGCATACTCTTTGCAATACCTGCTTTATACATTTACCTCTATTTGCAGAGCATTTTTTAATGAATTTCAGTATCACCTTCTCAATTTATTAAATCCTTTTAATTCACTATTTTTGTAAAATAATCACACAAAATTTTGCATTTACTACTAAGGAATTGCCACATTATTTCTCCAGCCGAAAATATTAACGGCAGGTTTGATATGCTTATTGTAAACGGTGTAATTAACCACATGGGCGTTATATGGCAGCATGTAAGGGAGGTTATACAATATGACCTTGCCGGAAAAATAATTGTACCCGGGTTATTTGATATGCATGTTCACTTCCGTGAGCCGGGGCAGACCCATAAAGAGGATATACAAACAGGCTCACTTGCCGCAGCCAATGGAGGCTTTACCGGTGTTATGACAATGCCTAATACAAACCCGCCAATAGATAACCCGGAAATAATAAAAGTTAATGCGGATAAAGCCAAAGGCAATATTGTTGATGTATACCAGTCAGCCTGTGCAACTGTTGGCAGAAAAGGAACAGAGCCTGCTGATATTGCTTCTCTTATAAATGCAGGTGCGCTGGCGATTACCGATGACGGAAGCCCGATAGCCGATGATAATATCATGAGGGAAGTTCTGAGGAGAACAGCGCCATTTGGCAAACCGGTCGTTCAGCACTGTGAAGTTATGAAGATTACCGATGGCGGAATAATGAATGAGGGTGAAGTATCAAAGCAGCTGGGAGTAAAGGGAATTAAGAATTCATCTGAGTATGAGATAATTGAACGTGATATTAAGCTTACAAAAGAAGTTGAGGGCTCTCATTACCACATTCAGCATATCAGCACCAAAGAAGCAGTTGAAATGGTAAGGAGTGCTAAGGCAGTAAAGGCTAATGTAACAGCAGAGGCTTGCCCACACCACTTTATATTAAGTGATGATGCAATATTGAAATACGGCACTAATGCCAAGATGAATCCGCCGCTAAGGACACAAAGTGATGTTGAAGCTGTTATTGAAGGATTGCGTGACGGCACGATTGAAGTAATTTGCACTGACCATGCGCCGCACTCCGCCGATGAGAAATCTCATCCCCTGGATAAAGCGCCGTTTGGTATAGTGGGCCTTGAAACAGCAGTCGGCTTAACTTACACATATCTTGTAGATAAAGGTATCATTACACTGGAGGATATGATAAATAAAATGTCAGTTAATCCGCGCAGGCTGTTGGGGCTTAATGATATAAGCTTTACAGTGGGCTCACCTGCTAATTTGACAATACTTGACGTGAATAAAACATGGAAAGTAAATGCATCAGAATTCCATTCAAAAAGTAAAAATACTCCTTTTGACGGCCTGGAACTGAAATGCAAACCGGTTGGAATAGTTAACAATCTTCAGCATCTGATAAATATATAAAATATGGCAGTATTAAAAGTAAAAGATTCCGGCGAAACAATTGAAGTTAAGAATGTTTTCTGTGTTGGCAAGAATTATGTTGATCATATCAACGAGATAAATATTCCCGGTATAAAAAATGAGATACCTGAAACCCCGGTAATTTTCCTCAAGCCCTCAACAGCAATAGAAACAAAAGGGAACACTGTTATTGTACCTGAATTCAACAGGATAGCAATATCAAGCAACCTGCAGAATGAGGTTGAGCTTGTTATAATTATCGGTAAAGATGGCGATGATATCCCCGAGGAGAGCGCTATGGATTATATTTACGGCTATGCTGTTGGTATTGATTTTACCCTTCGCGACCTGCAGACTGAAATGAAAAAAGCAGGCAAGCCATGGGCTGTTGCCAAAGGATTCAAAACTTCATCACCGGTATCAGAAGTCGTAAATAAATCAGCTGTTGATAACGTACAGGATCTTGATATTAAGCTTACGATCAATGGAGAGGTAAAACAATCATCCAACACCGGTTTAATGATATTCAGCGTAAAATATATTGTACATTATTTATCTTATATATTCGGGCTGAGAAAAGGTGATATAATATTCACTGGCACACCTGCCGGGATCACTCAGCTTAAAACAGGTGATAAGGTTACCGCTGAAATTCAGAATATAGGCGAATTAAATGTTGAAATAAGGTAAAGAGTAATTTGCAGAAAAATTTAAAACATATTATCGGTTTGCTTGCAGGACTCCTTTGTTTTGTGATATATGTTCTGACATTAAATCCCGCTGTTACTTTTATGGATTCAGGTGAGCTTGCAGCAGCCTGTTATACTTTCGGTGTACCGCATCCAACAGGTTACCCGCTGTTTCTGCTGATTGGCTATATTACTTCTCATTTGCCTTTAGGCGGCTCAATAATTTACCGTTTAAATCTTCTGAGCGCAATTGAAAGCGCTGCAGCTGTGATAGTATCATATTATTCGGCTTTAATTATGATACGTTTCGTTGTAGGTGTATTCATTCACCAGCCGGTAAAAAAGCAGCAAAACAAAAAAGATAATAAGCCGAAGGCTAATGAAGAAACACCGAAAACAAAAAGAGATATTAGTGATTACGCGCTGCTGACTTATATTTTAAGCTTTGCTGCTGCAGTTTGCATTGGTTTTGGCAGGACCTTCTGGAGCGATGCCACGCAAATTGAAGTCTACGCACTGCACTCACTGTTTATGAGTATTTTAATCTATTACGCGCTTAAAATACTGATCACACTAAAAGAGCCGGTTAAGAAGAACTGGTTAATGTTCTTTTTATTCCTGGGTTTTAGTTTTTCAAATCATTTAACAACAATCTTTATAGTGCCGGGTTTGGTCTACCTTTTTTACCTGCAATACAGCAGTGATAAATTGTTTGCGAAGAAAGTTATTCCGCTCGCATTATTTGTAATACCCGGAATACTATTATATGCTGTACTTGTAATTGCATCATCTGGCGGACCTTACCTAAACTGGTCTGACCTGCAGAATATTTCTAATTTGCCCGGGCATCTGCGCGGTTCTGATTACAGCCAGCTGATGTTTTCATCATCATCAAAGTTCAGTGCAAATGCAGGGGATTTCTTCAAAAATCTTCCGGGTGAGCTGGCTATAATTCCATTAATTTTCACATTTGCCGGAATTGTTTTATTATGGAAAACATTCAGGAATTTTGTGATCTTTATTGTAATCTGTGTTGTGTTCACTCTGTTATATGCTTTTAATTATAATATTGTTGATATTAACACATACTACCTGCTTGTGTTCTACTTATTTGTACTTATAATTCCCGCAGGAATATTGTACATTATATCTTTCGGAAATCCGGCTCTGATCGTTACTGGGAAAGATGAACCAAAGAGCTCATTAATAAAAGCTGTAGTTGTATCACTGATACTTGTAGTATTTTCAGCGGGATATAATTATAAGGAAAATAACAGCAGCAGTAATTACGCTAATGTGGATTTCACACTTAATACTCTGGAAGCGCTGCCGAATAATTCTGTGCTTATAAGCTATGAATGGGCTTACTTATATTCATCTTCATTGTATTACCAGCGTGCTGAAAAGATAAGGCCTGATGTAAAAGTATTCAATATCAAATTCCTGGCAGCGCCATGGTACCTTGGCTCAATGAGCAGGTATTACCCTGATGTTTATGAGAATATTAAAACCGAAGCAGAGGATTACATCAGATCTTACAGTAATGATGAAAAACAGGCAGCTGTTAAGCTTACTGCTTTGGTAAGAGCTTTCATTGAAAAGTGTTCGGTTAAGTTTCCCTTTTATGTTACTATTGATGTTATATTAAGCAAGGAAATGAAGCAGTTCTTTGCGAACAATTCATTAAAGCCATCAGGGACAGTTTACAGAGTAGAACCAAAGAACTCAGTATTTGACCCTGATGCCGGCTCCAACATGCTGAATTCTGTTTACAGAAAATTTGAACCTGATAACAAACAGAAAAGCAGTATGTATAATGTAATACCCGGCATGTATTTTGAAACCGCATATTATCATTATAATAATAAAAATTTTGATTTATCTTTGAAGCTTTTAGATAAGGCACTGGAATTTAATCCTGGTTTTAAGGATGCCCAGAATCTGAAAAGCAAAATTACTGCAGAACGTAAGTAAATAAGAAATATATAATTGAGTGCTAAAATAATATCAATATGCCTTCCAAAAGGGGGAGTGGGTAAAACCACTACTGCAGTTAATCTTGCGGCATCACTTGCAGTGGCTGAAAGAAAAACACTGCTTATAGATGCTGATCCTTTCGGAGCCTCGGCAATGTCACTTGGCTTTACATCAGAGCGTGTAAAAGCAGGTATGGCAGAAGTATTCAGCTTTACCCATTCACTTGAGCATGCAATACATAAAACTGAGCTTGAGTACCTGGATTTTGTGCCCTCAAATGTTAATACTATCCAGCGTGATGAGAAGTTTACCAAGATTTCAGAGAACAGGGTCGTTTTAAAGAACGCAATCAGGACCTCAGCGCAGCATTATGAGTATATTATTATTGACTGTCCCCCGGTAATGCGTGGAATTGTTGCAAACGCGCTGACGGCATCAACATCTGTATTAATGCCTGTAAGGAGCGGTCATTTTTCACTCGAGGCAATTTCCAAGCTGTTTAAGTATGTAGAGTATATCAAAGAAATTGCAAACCCAACGTTATATATAGAAGGAATTGTAATGACCATGTATGAATCTAATACCAAGGTCACTGAAATATCTGAGCGTGAGCTGAAGTTAAGGTATAACAAATACCTCTTCAAAACCTGCATACCGCGCAACCACATGATAACTGAATCAACATTCTACGGCAAGCCTGCAATTCTTTATAACGTGAATGCAAATGTATCTATGGCTTACCTTGAGCTTGCTTATGAGCTTATTAATAAATATGCACCGGCACCGGCTGAAGAAATCAAGAAAGGATAATTTTTGAAAGAGCTTTCAAAAACATACGAACCCAATGAAATAGAACTCAGGTTAATTGAATTCTGGAACAGTAATAAATTCTATGCACCATCTGATGATCCATCAAAGCCAATATATTCAATTGTAATCCCCCCGCCAAATGTTACAGGCAACCTTCATATCGGACACATGCTGAACAATACCATTCAGGATGTTTACGCAAGGTGGAAAAGAATGTCAGGCTATAATGTACTGTGGCTGCCGGGCAGCGATCACGCCGGTATTGCAACACAGACCAAGGTTGAAGGCAAGCTCCGAGCTGAAGGTGTTTCAAGGTATGACCTGGGCCGCGAAAAATTTGTTGAAAAAGTATGGGAATGGAAAGATATCTACCACAAGAACATTGTAACGCAGCTTACAAGAATGGGTGCATCGGTTGACTGGGACCGTGAGCGCTTTACTATGGATGAGGGACTTTCTAAAGCGGTGCGCAAAGTATTTGTCGAGCTCTATAAAAAAGGACTAGTTTATAAAGGCAAACGTATCATTAACTGGGATCCCGAGCAGCAGACAGCCCTAAGCGATGAAGAGGTTATCTATAAAGAAAAAAATGACAAGCTTTATTACGTTAAATATCCAATAATAGATGATAACGGTAAGTTTGTAATAATTGCTACCACACGACCCGAAACGATGCTTGGCGATACAGCAATTGCTGTAAATCCGAAAGATGAACGCTATACAGGAATTGCAGGTAAAAAAGTACTGCTTCCGATTGTTGAAAAAGCTATTCCCGTAATAGCGGATGAATATGTTGATATGGAGTTCGGTACAGGTGCGCTCAAGATAACTCCGGCACACGACCCCAATGATTTCATGATTGGCGAAAAGTACCAGCTGGAAACAGTTCAGGTTATAGACCACACCGGTAAAATGAATGAGCATGCCGGCAGGTATTCAGGGCTTGACCGCTTTGAAGCAAGGAAGAAAGTTGTTGAAAAGCTTAAGGAGCTTGACCTCATCGAGAAGATCGAGGATTATACACATAATGTCGGATTCAGTGAACGCGGCGGTGCGCAGGTTGAGCCGTACCTTTCTGACCAGTGGTTCGTTAACATGAAGCCACTTGCTGAGCCCGCACTTAATGCTGTCCGTGCAGGTGAGATAAAATTCCACCCTGAGCGGTGGGTTAAAACTTATGAAAACTGGATGACAAATATCCGTGACTGGTGTATATCACGCCAGTTGTGGTGGGGTCACCAGATACCTGTTTGGTATAACAAGAATAACGGCGAAATTTATTGTGAAGAAACTGCTCCAAATGATATAGAGAACTGGGAACAGGATCCCGATGTACTTGATACATGGTTTTCAAGCTGGCTATGGCCGTTTTCAACAATGGGCTGGCCAGATAAAACCAAAGACCTTGATAAATATTTCCCAACTGATTTCCTTTCAACTGCTGCTGATATTATTTTCTTCTGGGTGGCTAGAATGATAATGGCTTCACTTGAATTCACTGGGAAAATTCCTTTCAGTGATGTGTACTTCCACAATATCATTCGCGATGACCAGGGCAGGAAGCTCAGCAAATCACTTGGCAACTCTCCCGATGTTATTGACGTAATGAACAAATACGGCACAGATGCACTGCGCTTTACACTTGTGTATCTTGCACCCCAGGGAACGGATATTTACTTTGCGGAAGAAAAATGTGAGATAGGACGTAACTTTGCCAATAAGCTGTGGAATGCTGCACGTTTCCTTTTAATGAAAAAAGAGCAGTCAGCCGGTGCAAATAAGTCGTTTGAACAGGATATTTTTGATATATGGATAGCAAGCAGGCTGCACTCAGCAATTAAAGCGTATTTAAAAGGGCTGAATGAGTATAAGATCAACGAATCATCCGGAGCGCTGTATGATTTCATATGGGGTGATTTCTGCGACTGGTATATTGAGATATTAAAAATTAAGGCAAATGATAACCCTGATTCAGCAGAGGCAATATTTGAAAATGCCATCAATATTTTTGAGGATGCAATAAAGCTTCTGCATCCTGTAATGCCTTTCATTACTGAGGAATTGTGGCAGGGGATAAAGGACAGAAAAGAAAACCAGAGCATTACCACAAGCACCATGCCTGTATATGATGAGAGCATGATAAATCCAGATGTTGAAGATAAAATTACTCTTATTCAACAGCTAATGGCATCTGCAAGGAATATGAGAGCTGAAATGGGTTTAAGTCCCTCGGTAAAATGTGATATTACCGTGAACTGTAAAACAGGTAGTGATGCAGAGCTGCTTAGCTCCGCAAAGAATTATATAAGATCACTTGCCAAGATAGAAACGCTTGATATTGAAACAAAGCAGGAAGCACCTGTGTACAAATCTGTAACATCGGTTGTGGGTCCATACCAGCTATACCTAAAGATTGAAGGACTGATAGATGTTGAGCAGGAAAAAGCCAAGCTGAATAAGGAAATTGAGCGTACTGAGGGTTTCATTAATTCAGTAAACAAGAAGCTTTCCAATGAAAAATTTGTAACAAACGCCTCGCCTGAAGTTGTTGCGGGTGAAAAGAAAAAGCTTGAAGATAACATACAAAAACTAGAAAAATTAAAAGAACATTATAAACTAATAGTCAGCTAAAGTATTAAAATGAAAAAAATTATTTTATTTATCGCGTTATTATTCACTGCAACATTATACTCACAAAGCCTTGTGCTTGATATTGAGTATAAAAGAATTGAAAATGATCAGAACAGAAGCTCAAGAACCGAAAAGTTCAGCGTATTAAGCAATACTTCTTCATATACAGTTGAGTATACCGGCAAGTACATGCCCAATGAAAGCAACCAGGCTAAGACATGTGATCTTTCCAGCGCGGCATTGAACGAAGTAATACAATCAATCCAGGATAATAAAGTAGCTGTTAATGAATCATTCTACGCCAAGGAAAGAACTAATGGCGAAAGCCTGTTCTATCTCACAATTTCTGTAAAGATGGTCTATGACGGCACTCCTTATGAGATACTTCTTGACGGTGAATCAAACCTTGTAATGGAAAATAAAAATTACCTGCATGTCATTGAGCTTATTAAAGACCTGAGAAGAATTATCAAGAACTGTTAAAATATTCAGTTATGAAAAAATATTATGTAATAATATTATTTATATTGTTTCATTACGCAAATCCGGTTTTTAGCCAGGATTTCTCACTGGCTATTGATTACCTGTATGGTGAAAAAAGCAAGGACAGCTATTCCACGGAAGAATCATATGCAATAAATAATACAAGTGTTGCTTATACTGTAAAGTATACCGGACATAAAAGCAAAAACCAGGAAGATCTGGCTAAGACCTGTACGTTCACAGAACAGGATATAAAGAATATTAAACAGACAATAGAAACAAAAGGACTGAATGTAACTGACTCGCTGATATCAACATCCGTCAAAATGAAAAATTATGAGATTTTTACAAAGATAAATATTGCAATTAACATGAACGGTCAGGAATATAAGATAACAATTAACGGCGATACAGCGGAATTCAAAGATGAAAAGCTGTATAAGAATACTGAATTCCTTATAACAATGCTGCGTAAAATGGTTGAGAGTTGTAATTGAATAAATCAATTAGTTTTTAAAAATTGTCACCCTGAACTTGTTTCAGGGTCTGTCTTTTATCTTTTTTATTTTTTTACTAAGATCCTTAAATCAACTAAGCATGACTTCAAATCTTGAGCAAAGATTATTATCTCATAATGAACTGTCTAAAAAAGGCTGGACAATCAAATTCAGACCATGGAAATTAGTTCACTATGAATCATTCGAAACAAACAAAGAAGCTCTTACAAGAGAAAATGAGTTAAAAAGTTTCAGGGGCAGAGAGTTTATAAAGAAACATATTTTAGGTATAATTCTGTAACTTGAAGCCGATTTTATATATGAGTATATTTGTAAACAACATCGCGGGGTGGAGCAGCTGGTAGCTCGTCGGGCTCATAACCCGAAGGTCAGGGGTTCGAATCCCTTCCCCGCTACTAGAATTTGAAAACCCGTCTGAAATGACGGGTTTTTTGTTTATATAAACTTTGCTAAATTTGTATCTTAAACTATTAAAAATTGAAGAAATCTACTGAAATAAGACAGGACTTCCTGGACTTTTTTGCATCCAAAGGGCATAAAATTGTGCCTTCAGCCGCTGTTTTCCCATATGATGACCCTACACTGCTTTTTACCAATGCAGGCATGAACCAGTTCAAGGATGTTTTCCTCGGCACAGGCACACGTGACTATAAGCGCTGCGCTGATACACAGAAATGCATACGTGTTAGCGGAAAGCATAATGACCTCGAAGAGGTTGGTCATGACGGCTACCACCATACATTCTTTGAAATGCTGGGTAACTGGTCATTTGGTGACTATTACAAGAAGGAGGCTATTGAATGGGCATGGGAGCTGCTTACAAAGGTGTGGGGACTCGATAAGAAACGCCTTTGGGTGACATATTACCGCGAGGACCTTGAAACAAAAGAGCTTTGGGAAACAGATACTGATATTGACCATTCACACATATTAAAGTTTGATGAAAAGGATAATTTCTGGGAAATGGGCGATACGGGTCCTTGCGGACCATGCAGCGAGATACATTACGATTTTACAACTGATGGCTGTAAGGGAAGCGATGTAAATGCCGATAATCCTGATGTTATGGAAATATGGAACCTCGTATTCATTCAGTATAACCGTGATTCAAACGGCCAGCTGGATGAGCTGCCGCAGAAACATGTTGATACAGGCATGGGCTTTGAGCGAATGGTAAGGGTACTGCAGAATAAATCCTCAAATTACCTCACAGATGTTTTCCTGCCGCTTGTAAATGAGCTTATTAACATAACAGGTATGGAATATTCCGGAAAGTTTGAAGCGCCTATGAACGTAATTGCTGATCATGTGCGCACAATGACCTTTGCGATCGGCGATGGCGCAATACCTTCAAACGAGGGCAGGGGATACGTTTTAAGGCGTGTATTGAGGCGCGCAGCGCGTTATGGCCGCACACTGGATATGCGTACACCCTTTATCTACAGGCTTGTTGATACTGTCGTTGATACAATGGGACACGTTTTCCCTGAAATAGTGGAAAAGCGTGATTTCATCAAGGAAGTTATAAAAGGCGAGGAAGAAAGCTTTAATATTACACTTGATAAGGGCCTGGCTTTATTTAACGAAGAAGTGGAAAGAATGAAAGCTTCAGGCGAAACGACCTTCAGCGGTGAAGTAGCATTTAAGCTTCATGATACTTACGGTTTCCCGGTTGATCTTACCCAGCTTATGGCTCGTGAAACCGGCTATGGTGTTGATATGGATTCATTCCATGAAAAGATGGAAATCGCCAGGGGACTCTCGCGTGTTGATAAAATTCTTGATAACATCGAACAGAATGAATATGATGACCTGATGAAGATAGAATCAGAATTAATTTATGACCCTTATACAGAAGACGATTCAATTGAAACGGAAGTTATAGGGTACCAGAATAAATACGATAACGGTACAGGAATTCTGCTGAAGAAAAATCCGTTTTACAGGGCTTCCGGTGGACAGGTTAATGATGACGGCGAGATAATCATTAACGATAAAAAATATCCTGTTCAGAATATTAATACAAAGCATATCATTGAAATTCCGCACATAGAGGAAATCACAACACCTGTTAAAGCTGTTGCAAAGCTTAACCTGCCGCGCAGGAAGTCAATACAGCGCAATCACTCCGCTACACACATAATGCATGAAGCTTTGCGCAGGGTACTGGGTTCACATGTAAAGCAGATGGGCTCATACCTGGATGATAAGGTGTTAAGGTTTGATTTCCCGCATTTTCACAAGCTTAAACCGCAGGAAATTACAGATATTGAGCAGATAGTTAATGATAAGATCAAAGAGGGGATTAAGGTCCATACCGAAGAAATGTCAATTGAAAAAGCCAACAATATACCCCATGTAAAGAAGTTCTTTGGTGAAAAGTATGGTGAGCTTGTAAGAGTGGTATTTATAGATGATAAATTCAGCATTGAGTTCTGCGGCGGCACACATGTTGCTGATACTTCGGATATTGGTCTGTTTAAGATTGTCAGGGAAGAAAGTATTTCAGCAGGTACCAGAAGAATATTTGCTAAAACCGGTGAGGGTATCATTGAGCACATAAATGAAAGAACTGCAGAAATTGAAAAATTAGCATCAGAGCTTCCTGAGAAGTATGCCAATAATTTCAATTCAGCAATGAGTGAGTTCAAAAAAGATTTTGCAGGTACTGATTTCAGAAATACTGAGATGCTTGCTACGCTTATTAAATATCATGATTCAACAATAAGCTCACTGCTTGAATTAAAAGAAAAGTACCAGGAAGAGAAGAAACAAATTGAAAAAGAGCTTGCCAAACAGAAAGTACAAAGTGCAGCGGGCTCTATAAATGATCTTATTAAAAATGCAAAGGATGTTTCCCGCATTAAGCTTATAACCGGTAAGTTCGATGTATCAAATAATGATGAGCTGAAAGATATTGGTGATAAGCTGCGCGAAAAGATGGGTTCAGCTGTTGGATTATTGTATGCGGTAATAGAGGGCAAAGTAGCCCTTTGTGCAGTAGTGAGTGATGACCTTGTGAAGGAAAAGAAGCTCTCTGCCGGCAAAATTGCAGGTGATACGGCAAAAATTCTCGGCGGTGGAGGTGGCGGCAAGCCACATTTAGCAACAGCTGGCGGCAAGGATGTATCCAGAATTGATGAAGCACTTGCAGCATTGCCGGGAATTATTCAAAAATATTTGTAATTATTAATTCGAAATCAGTAGCACAGACATTCCTGTCTGTGCTTCATAAAATATTTTTTAAACAGATTTTTTGAAGGTAGTTTTATTTAATGTAACGTTTGTGATTTAATGTTTCTTTAAAAAATGTACACAGACAAGCCTAAAGGTCACACAAATGTCTGTGCTACTAAATAAAAATCAGACCAGCCTAAAGGTCACAAAATGATCTGTGCTGCTATTATTAACAAGGAGTATTATTTGAAAGCTATCATTCCTGTTGCGGGTATAGGTACAAGGCTGCAGCCTTTGACCAACACAGTGCCAAAGGTACTTGTAAATGTTGCAGGCAAGCCCATGCTTTTCCACCTGATAGATGAAATTGTTAAGAACGGTAAAATTGATACTGTTATTCTTGTCATAGGCTATCTTGGTAATTTGATAATTGAAGCTGTAAATAAAGAATATAAGACGTGTACAGTAAAATTTGAGTTTGTGGAACAGAAGGAAATGCTTGGACTCGGTCACGCTGTGTACCATGCTATAGAACATGTTGGCGAGGAACCTGTCATTATCATTTTGGGTGATACTATATTTGAATTTAACCTTAATGGCTTTATTTCCGGTGAACATTCCGCCATAGGCTATAAAGATGTTGAAGATACATCAAGGTTCGGTATTATTGAATCAAATAACGGCTTTATAACCCGTATGATAGAAAAACCTTCTCCGGGTGTCACAGAAAGCAAGAGCGCAATAGCAGGTCTTTATTTCATAAAGAACGGGACACATTTATTCCACGCAATTGAGCATTTGATGGATAACAATATCCGCACGAAAAATGAATACCAGCTCACCGATGCGCTTATGAAAATGGTTGAAGATGGCGAAAAGATGGTTCCTTTTGAAATTGAGAACTGGTTCGATTGCGGAAAGCCTGAAACCCTGCTCAGCACTAATACCTACATATTAAACCGTGACCATCTTGAAGAAAATGAGCATGAATTCATAAATACAAAGCTTCGCCAGCCTGTGTTTATTGGTGAAGGCTGCAGAATTGAAAATTCAGAAATTGGCCCTAATGTAACTATCACTGACGGGGTAACAGTAACAAATTCAAAGATAGTGAACTCACTTATTTGCGATAATGCTGTAGTTGAAAGCGCAGAGCTTGAAAACGTTGTGGTTGGCAGCGGTGAGAAAATTGAAGGTAAACAGGAAAATATTATTAAAGCCGATGATGTTTCGGCAGGGTTTTAATCTGATTCAGGTTTTTTCTTTTTGAACAGGCCTTGCCAGCTTCATTCCCCAATCAAAGATCCAGTTAGGCAGAAATTTAATTAATCTCGTAGCATTTACGGTAAAGAAAGGGAACTGCACAATGCTTTTCCCTTTTTCTATTCCCCGTTTTATAATCTTTGCGGCTTTATCTGTCTGCATTAAAAACGGCATTTTAAACTCATTCTTATCAGTCATTGCTGTTTTTACAAAACCGGGTCTTACTGTTACAACTTTAATGCCAAATTTCTTTAGCTCTATTCTTGCACCTTCAAGCAGAATTGATGCTGCAGCCTTGCTTGCTGAGTATGCTGTTGAGCCTGAATAACCCCTTATATCAGAAAGCGATGAAACACCCGCAATAGTACCGTATCCCTGTTTTTTCATTATTGGAATTAAGTATTCCAGTACATAAGCTATTCCAAAAGTATTAACCTTAATCATTTTTGTGAGGTCATCGCTTGAAAATTCCTCCATCCAGTTCTTTAAACCAACCCCTGAATTTATAATAACAAGGTCAAGTGAACTGAGTTTATCTGCTGCGAATTTTATTCCACTAGCAACATCATCTTTATTCGAAATATCGCAATGGGAGTAGTAACATGTTTTGCCGGAATTATTTAATTTATTGGATAGCTCTTCTATTCCTTTTTCATTCCTTGAAAGCAAGAGCAGGGTAGAGTTATCACTGGAAAATTCCTCTGCAAGTGCTCTGCCTATTCCCTGGGATGCGCCGAATATAACGACATTTTTAAATTTATTCATTGTTCAGGAATTCCGCTAAAAGCCTGTGGAAATGGTGAACACCTGTTTCACGTTTGGGTGAGTATCTGCCTCTTGAGTAAAAGCTTGATTGCATCCCGCGCTGAACCATTTCAACTATAGCTTCATCTTCACGCTCAACTCTATCAAGCCCTGAGCCTGCGCCTTTATCAAGCTTTGAATGGTCGCTCACATATGTAATAAAAGAAACTTTTGTCAGGTCCTTGGAAAGCGGTTTTATTATGTTTATTGATAGTCCCCACGGGTAATAATTCAGCATCATATTGGGGAAAACCCACCAGTAGTAAGCTGCAATTTCATTGCCATAGTCAGGTGATATCTCATGCATCCTGAAACACTCCTCGCCGGGCTTTGCAATACCTACCTGTAAATTGCAGTAATCGAATAATTCCGTTCTGTATGAGCCGTAATCTATGACCTCATTCAGGCTGCTGTGAACGTATGGTATGTGGAAACCCTCGAGGTAATTTTCAACATAAAGTGCCCAGTTGCATTTAACCAGGTAATCACGGCTTCTGGTCGGCTCATGTGTCATCTCACCGATTGTAACACCATCTAGGCGGTCTTCGATGATATTCATAAAGCTACCAAGCGGTTTTACCGGGTCAATTGAAGTAAATATGAACCTGTTCCATTTTTCAAAAGGAACCTTAGATAAATTATCTTCAGGCCTGGGGAAGTTTTGTGCATCCTCGCATTCAGGCATTGACCTGAAGCAGCCGTTAAGCTCAAATCTCCTGCCATGGTAGCGGCACTGCATAATTTTAAGTACATCCGGATTTTCTACAAGTATATTTCCCCGGTGCGTGCATACATTGGATAAACAGTGAAGATTATCATCATGGTCACGGGTTAAAAGTAATGGCTCATTCAGGTAACCATCAAGCAACGTAAAGGGGTAGACTGCTCCCGGAATTTTTACAGCATCACAATCACATGCTAAATGCCAGGATCTTTTAAAAATTTTAGATTTAGCCAGTTCATATATATCATCGCTTCTGTAGAATTCAGCCGGAAGGGTTTCAGCTTTACGGATATCAGGATCGATCAGTATTTTTTTCATAAACAACAGCTCACTTTTATACCCATTTATTTCTCTTAAAGTAAATGAAAAAGCTGAGACCAATAGCGGCCATCAGACCCAATGCAAACCAGTAGCCATGAGCCCATTTGAGCTCAGGCATAATTTCGAAATTCATTCCGTATATGCTTGCAATGAAAGTCATAGGTATAAATATTGTTGATATAAGCGCTAGATACTTCATGGTTTCATTCAGCCTGTTGCTTATACTTGAAAGGTAAATATCAATCATGCCGGAGAGCATATCGCGGTAAGTTTCAATAGTATCAAGTACATTTA
This sequence comes from uncultured Ignavibacteriales bacterium, assembly GCA_964577645.1. GTDB lineage: Bacteria > Bacteroidota > Ignavibacteria > Tepidaquicellales > OLB5 > OLB5. The sequence continues at coordinate 1,135 of CAZOAP010000035.1, read as the reverse complement.
TTGTATGGTCATATACATCCCTCAAATATAAATGTGTGTTCCGTGTAATGAGCTCAGATTCACCGCGCTCAAGCCTGCTGATAGCTTCCCTTAGCGGCCAGACTGATTTCCTGATAAACAGCATTTCGCGTTTTATCCTGTAAATTTCAGTCAATGTCTTTTTCTGGGGATCGTTGACAAGCTCTTCCTCAAGTCTTTCTATCCTGTCACCAAAAACTTCCAGGATTGTGAAGTATGAATCAATAATTGAATCAATAAGTGAATACACAAGGTAATCAGATGACATATTATTGATGATACCCTTATTGTTCCTTATCCTTGTTCTTATTTCCGCAAATGTATCGCCTTCCACACCTTCCTGGAAAGTTACAACATAATTTTTTGCAAGTATTATACTAACCTGCTCAGGGATTATCTCATCCGGATTTTTGCCCAGGTGGAACATCTTTAAAACAATATAAATATAGCCGTCATACTCTTCCATTTTGGCGCGCTGGTCAACATTCAGGATATCTTCAACAACCAGCGGGTGCAGGTGAACCGAATCACTAATCTTCTGTACCAGCGGAACATCATGAATGCCTTCAACATCTATCCAGCTGATTGTATCTTTCTGTGTATATACCTGGCACTCTAAGGGATCGTTAATTTCTTTTTCATTTACAAGGTTACCTTTGTAATCAATGAGATTAATAAATACTTTTTCCTTATGTGTTACACTTCCTGTGTAAACCGGTGAGCCGGGAGGTAACCCCGCAACTTTTTTCTTTGGCCTGAAAAGCTTCCTTAGCTTGATATATGGTTTTTTTACTACTTTGGGTGTATTCATATGCCAATTTAGTATATTTTAATGAATTAATAAATGTTTAGAATATTCATATTTTTTTTGAAATTTTGTTGTTAGATTGCAACTTCCAATAGAAATTAATGGCATTTATTAAGAGAAAATATCATTTTTTTGCTCTATTTACGGTATATTTTTGCCTGAATATCAGCCTATTTGCACAGGCTGAATATCCCCGCATAATAAGGTCATACCTGAAGATCAATGATAACGCAAAGATAATCAAGGATGCAAAAATTAACTCAGCTATCGAGGTTTTGATCATTGATGGCCGCCAGGATACTATGAGAA